>DATIET010000287.1:0-3925 GCA_035455615.1 Thermodesulfobacteriota bacterium | reverse complement strand
TTCTCGTGTCCGAAGAGCTCACTCTCGACGAGCCCGGCCGATATCGCGCCGCAATTGACCTTCACGAGTGTCCTCTGCTTCCTGTCGCTAAGATTGTGTATGGCCCGGGCGATCAATTCCTTTCCCGTACCCGTCTCACCGTGTATTAATACAGTCGTCCCCGTGCGGGCGACCTTTTCGACGCTCCTCAGCACGTTCCTTATCTCATCAGACCTTCCGACAATCTCTTCGAAGTTGTTCTCGGTATTTATTTCCTCGCGCAGATAAACGTTCTCGATCTGGAGCCGGTTCTTGAGCTCTTCGACCTCGGCGAGCGCATTCCGGAGCGACAACTGCGACTCCCGGAGCTCGGCCGCCTGTCTCGCATTGTTCACGGCGGTCTCGATCTGCCTCGATACGATTTCGAGCAGCTTAAGCTCATCCTCGTCAAACGCGTCCTTATGGAAGGACGTGACGTCAAGGGTCCCGATGACCTCCCCCCTGCTCCTTATAGGAACGCAAAGGAAGCTTTTTACCCCCGCCCTCCTGGCGACGCTGGCCGCTTCGACTGTATCCAGGTCAGGACAGTAATTCGGCTCCCCTTTCGTTATGGTCTCCCATGTAAACCCCTTCGGACGCGGGATCCGGCTCGTGAACTCCAGGTACTTTACGGGATAACCCCTTTGCGCCTTCAGCACAGCCTCATCCCCTTCTATCAAATATATCCCCACGCAGTTTACCTTTTCTATATTCTTGCTAAGCGCATCGACCGCGTTCTCGAAGACCTCTTCAGGCTTGAGCGACTGGTGCACGAGCCGAGTGACGTTGCCTATGATCGTTTCGTAGCGGTTCTTCTTCGCGAGCACCATGTAGTTTTCCCTGAGCGAATCCTCGGCGCGCTTGCGCTCTATCTCGGCGCCCGCGCGGGCGGCGAATATCTGCAGCACGTTTATACCCAGGGGCTCATGACCCATCGGCTTATCGTCTATGACGGCAATATGGCCCAGCACGTTCTCCCACGTGTCCCGTATCGGTATTCCGAGATAGCTTTGAGCGCTCATATCCACCAGGCCCACATCCTCGGGGAACAGCGACTGCAGCCTGTCGGGATAGACGCATACGTTTCCGGCTATTACGTTTTCGCACGGCGTGCCCTTGAGCTCGAATTCTATGTTCTCGCCGAAACGGTTATCCATCCAGAAAGAGAGAGTCCTTACCCGTGTAAACGTGTCGTCCGTACACTGGGCTATGAACGCATAACGGACCTTCATAGCAGATGCCAGGTGATGGACGAGAGAGTTAAAAAAATTGGAGCCAACGACCGAAGCTGTACCCTGGGCGAGATGGTTCAGTATTTCCAAGTCCTTATCGCTATCACTGTGACTCGAGCGCAAACCCGCATGGGTTTCCGAGAATGAAATCTCCGCTCTTCTATGCGCCTCTTCCAGATGTGTGTTATCGCTCATAATATATGAACCCCCCCTTTTATATTTTTACACCCATGTGCAATTAATTCCCGGACCAAATAAATAACATCCGTCTGTCAGAGACAATCATTTACCGAAGAAATCATACCACTTTTTATTATTAAAAGCCACGATATTTCATAACAGCCACTATATTTCGTGGACGGATCTATCTCGAATCCACCGGCTCGCAAATCCCCAAATAGTATAAATATCTAATAATTTATGATAGATATAAGCACTTTGCAGCAGGAATCCGTGGTTGGCACAGTTATTGCTTTTATTAATTACATGGCATCGATTATTACAGAATCCGAAACGTTAGATTGCAGTGATGAAAATATCCTGTTTACAGGAACTAAACCAGGAAAGTGAGGAAGAGACAATAAATGCTGAGGATATCGAAAATAGTCCAGGACGAAGAAAATCTTACCCTGAAGCTGGACGGAAAAATCGAAGGCATGTACACGGAGGAGCTGGAACAAGCCTGTAAAGGCCCCCGCGCCGAAGACAAAAAAACTATTACGCTCGATTTCTCGGGGGTGACTTTTATCGACGAAAAAGGGTTGGCAGCGCTTTCGAAGCTGCAGGACGGACGCTTGAATATTGTGAAATGCTCTCCTTTCATCAGGACTCTGCTAAGCGATCTGATGAATGAAGGGCAGGAATAAAAAATACTACAGGGGGAATTAACACCATGAGTACTGCAAGGGTCAAGAGTTACGAAGACGGTATTAATGTAAATGTCAATAAATATCCGACGGACCTTTCCGGGAGCTCCGACGAGAGCCTGGTTCAGCTGATTGCGGAATTCAGGAGCGAAGAAGCCCTCGCTTTGATACTCGGCCGCTACAGGGAGAGGATCTACCGTACAGCCCTGAAAGTGACCAACAATCATAACGACGCCGAGGACGTCGTTCAGGAGGTGTCGCTGACGATATACAGAAAGGCACACAGCTTCCGCACCGATTCCAAATTTTCGACGTGGCTCTACCGCCTCGTCACGAACGAAGCGATATCCAGGTTGAGAAAAATAAAAAGAGAAAGGACCGTCTCGCTCGACGATTTTATGCCGAGGTTCGAGGACGACGGGCACCACGCCGAGAGGCCCGTCGTCGACTGGTCTCAGGAGGTCGAGAAGAAGGTAGCCGAGAAAGAGATACAGACGATTATCGAAAAGGCGATGCAGCAGCTTTCGCCGATAGACAGGACGGTCGTGGTGCTGAGCGAAATAGAGGAGCTGACCAATCCAGAGATCGGGAAGGTACTCGGGTTGAGCATCCTGGCGGTAAAAGGAAGGCTCCACAGGGCGAGAATGTTCCTCCGCGCCAAACTCGCGGTCCAGCTGGGATATCAGGCCGGATAATTCATAGATTCTTTTTACAGGAGACGCAGAAATCAAAAGTACTGTTAAAACGAGATCAGTCTGCGAGTTTTCATAAATTCTCATAATTTGCGGATCCCATTTAATCCCCGATACGTCTAACCATTTAAAAGGTGACAAATGGCCGGACGATCCAACTCAAAGAACAAACTAAAGACTGTCGAAACTTGCAAGGATGCTACTAATCTGCTGCTGGAGTTTCTGAGCGGGGAACTCAATCCGGAGACCAATTCGGAGTTCGAAAAGCATTTAGAAATATGCCCGGACTGTGTAGCGTTTCTGAACACATACAAGAAGACCGTGGAGCTCACCAGAAGCTTCCTTCAAAAAAAATGAGCGGATGTTTGCCCCGTTTTTGAAAAATACGCCGGCAACGTAAAAAAAACAGATCCCTTTTCCCATATCCGGCGTATAAACATACATAGCTTCAGAAAATCCAATAGGGAGGTTTTAAAGATGCAAAGAATAAAAATGTTTGCATTTAGTTTAATAATAGCAGTAGTTTGCGCGGGCTTCTTTACCTCGGGCTCCTACGCGGCCGATCCGGGACAGTCGGTTACGGGGACAGTAATCTGCCTTATACCTGATTACAAGAAAGGCACCGTTACACCCGTTATCGCCACGGGGCCTTGCAACACCCTGCCCCCGCACCAGCACATCGTTATGACCAAGGAAGGGACCGTTTATACCCTCCAGGGTCTCCAGGACGGCCTCATGAAGGTATCCCTGATGCCGGAGAGGGAGAACGTCACCATGGCCGGGAAGATCGAAGGCAATAATTACGGCTGGGTTCTTGTCGTAGATTAGAACAGGCAACTAAAATCCAGGAGGGAGATGACGAGTCTCCCTCTTTAATCCCCTTTCCGACCCGGTCGGCTTCATACTTATTAAAACAAACCCTGTCTTCCATTCGACAACAGATTCCTAACTTTAAAAATCCGGCCGCGGACTCAACGATGAGACGCGATACTAAATGAACGTTATATGAACCCGGACATTACAGGCTTGTCATCGACCAAGACGTGCACTAAACTCTAATGCGGAACACCTGAATCTCATATCAACATGGAGGCAATTATGCAGCTTGGGATGATTG
>DATIET010000286.1:0-7099 GCA_035455615.1 Thermodesulfobacteriota bacterium | reverse complement strand
CGTAAATACCGGTGACGACATCGTTTTGCACGGTCTCAGGATATCCCCGGATATAGATACGATATTATACAGGCTTTCGGGCATGATAGACGTTAACAAGGGATGGGGGGTAGGTGGCGATACGTTCGACTGCCTTTCAGCACTCTCGAGATTCGGCTCCGAGACCTGGTTCAACATCGGGGACATCGATTTCGCCACCCATTTATACAGGACCGAATTGAGGCGGAAGGGATTCACCCCTTCTCAGGTCACATCGGAGCTGGCCAGGGCTTTCGGCTTAAAAGAGGGTATCTCGGTCCTCCCGATGACGGATGAGGACGTCGAGACATGGATCGTGACCGACGAAGGGGAGATGCACTTCCAGGAATATTTCGTTAAACGGAAGATGAAGCCTGACGTGCTGAAGGTGGTTTTCAGGAATATCGAAAGGGCCGCGCCCGCCCCGGGTGTATTAGAAGCGATAAAGCTTGCCAGGGTGATTATTCTTTGCCCCAGTAACCCAATCATAAGCATAGGGCCGATACTCAATGTAAAAGGCGTCGGGGAAGCGCTCAGGGCCGCGGGTGCCAGGATTATCGCCATAAGCCCGCTTATAGGCGGGGTGCCGCTGAAGGGGCCCGCGGACAAGCTGATGAGGGGGCTCGGGCTCGAGGTGTCCTCGGCGGGGGTTGCGAGGCTCTACAGGGATTTTCTCGACGTCATGGTTATCGACAGGGAAGATGCCCGTGATGCCGAAATAATCAGCGATATGGGGATCAAACCCGTTGTTCTCGACACCCTGATGTCCGACCGCTCCAGGGCATCTAAACTCGCCTCGGCAGTTCTCTCAGAGATATAACCCCAGGCCGGTTCTCCTTGACAAGATTTACCCCTTTGTGCGATGATTAATAGATAAATCAGGGGTGATATACGCAAGTATTATTGAGTTAAGACTTACATCTGATTAAATATCTGGTTTAATTATATAATCGGAAGAAACATGGCATCACTTGAAAAAAAATCGGATTGCTGTTCCGGAATCGCTCCGGATGAATACGTATTCTCCGCGCCCGCCAACGCATACGGGCCTGACGGGGTGGAATCACCTGAATTACGGGAGATCCTATCGAGGGTTGAAAACGGAGAGCCCCTCGGCCGCGAAGACGCGATCTCACTCTCGAAACTGGGAAGGGGAGAAGTACCGTTCCTTCTCCGGTCAGCCTCAAAAATAAGGGACGAGGGGAAGGGTAAGACGCTTACTTTCTCGAGGAACGTTTTCGTCCCGCTCACACAGCTTTGCCGTAACCGCTGCGGATACTGCACGTTCAAATACGAGCCCGGAGAAGGTCCTCTTTTCCTCGCGCCCGAAGAGGTCGTAGAGATGGCCAGGAAAGGGGCGGAGCTCGGCTGCACGGAGCTCCTCTTCGTTACCGGCGACAAGCCCGAGCTCATGTACCCCGTGTACCGGGAAGCCCTCGGGAAGCTCGGATACAAGAGCACGGCCGAATATCTTATCGCAATGGGTGAGGCGGGCTTGAGGGAGCGCATATTCCCACACACTAACCTCGGCCTCGCTACGAGGGACGAGCTTCAAGCCTTCAGGGAATCGAATCCGAGCATGGGCCTGATGCTCGAGAACATAAGCCCGAGACTCCTCAAAAAGGGTGAGGCTCATCACGGATGCCCCGACAAAGTGCCCGGGCAAAGGATGAAGACTATGGAAATCGCCGGGGAGCTTCGGATTCCCTGGACCTCCGGGATACTCGTCGGCATCGGCGAGACCTGGGAGGAGAGGGTAGACTCTATTTTCGCCTTGAAAGAGCTCAACGACGCCTACGGTCACGTACAGGAGATAATCATTCAGAATTTTAGCCCCAAACAGGGGATAATCATGGAGAAATACCCGCCGCCCGATTTCATCGACATGCTTAAGATAGTGGCGGTCTCGAGGCTCATATTCGGGGAGGGGATGAACATACAGATTCCGCCCAACCTGAATCCCGATACTTATCCATTGTTCGTCCACGCGGGCATAAACGACCTGGGAGGCGTGTCCCCGATTACTATAGATTACGTCAACCCGGAAGCCCCGTGGCCTAAGCTCGAAATAATGCGAAATATAATAGAGGATATGGGTTTTACACTCAGGGAGAGGCTGCCCGTATATCCCGAATTCATAGACCCTGAATTCATCAACGACGATCTGCTCAGGCTGGTAAGGGATGCCGTGGACGAGCAGGGCTACGTCCCTTCCGAGGAGGTACGCAATGGAACATATTAAAGAGGCTGTCGAACGGATTGAAGAGAACAGGAGCCTGGGACCGGACGGCATTTTGAGAAAGGTCAACGGCACGACAGGCAGGATACTGTCGAAGGCTCTCTCGGGCGATGAGATCACCGTCAGGGAAGCGGAGGAGCTTTTTAATATTACCGACCCCGACGAGCTCTCCGCGCTCGCCATTACCGCGGACGCGATAAGGAAGGAGGACGTCGGAGACGTCGTGACTTACGTGGTCAACAGGAACATCAACTTTACTAATATATGCAACACGTACTGCGGGTTCTGCAATTTCATGGCTCCCGAGGGCGACGAGAGGGCGTACTTCCTCTCCATGGACGAGATCGCGGACAAGGTGAAGGAGGCCTGGGATATAGGCGCTACGGAGGTATGCATGCAGGGCGGGATGCACCCCGATATCGACGGTAATTTTTATATAGAGCTAATAAAGGCCGTTAAAAAAGCCGTACCCGAGATGCACACGCACGCCTTCTCGCCGTTCGAGATCTACTACGGCGCCGAGACGCTGGGAATAAGCGAAGAGGTATTCATCGGCAGGCTGAAAGACGTCGGCCACAACACGTTTCCCGGGACCGCAGCCGAGATACTCGTCGAAGAGGTCAGGAAGATAATCGCTCCGAGGAAGATGCCGACGGAGGCGTGGATAAGGATAGTGAAAAAAGCGCATAAGGCCGGCATGAGAACGACCTCCACGATAATGTACGGCCACGTGGACAAGCCTCACCACTGGGCAGAGCACATCGGAATCCTGCGCGACATCCAGAAAGAGACGGGCGGCTTCACCGAATTCGTGCCGCTCAGGTTCATACCCTGGAACACGCGTCTCTACAAGCACTCGAAGGGCAAGGTCAAGGAGGGCCCGGGCGACCTCAACCAGCTAAAGATGTACGGCGTTTCGAGGCTCATGCTCCGCGGATGGATTAACAACATTCAGGTCTCGTGGGTCAAGCAGGGTCCCGAATTCGCGCAGTTCTCGCTCACTGCGGGGGCGAACGATTTCGGCGGTACGCTCATGGAGGAGCAGATATCCCGCTCGGCGGGCGCGAGCTACGGGCAGTACTTCCCGCCCGAGGAGTTCAGACGCCTCACCTGGGAGATAGGCAGGATACCCGCCGAGAGGACGACTACCTACGGGATCAGGCAGATGTTCTCACGGAATGAAGCTGCGCAGTGATTATTTGGGTTTTTATTGGGGAATTATTTCCCCGTAAAGGTCGTAAATATCAGCGTCAGTAATTTGTATCTTAACGAGGTCGCCGGTTCTCAAAATCTTCTTTCGTGCGACATAAGTCACTCCGTCAACTTCAGGAGCCTGTGAGGGGATTCTCGCGATATAATTCCCGTTCTCCCTCCCTTCGATAAATCCTTCGTGTATGGAGCCTATGAGGGATTCATTCTTTCTGAGTGAGACTTCCGACTGTATAGCCATGAGCCTCTCGTATCTTTCCTCTTTAATCTCGTCGGGTATCTGATCTCTCATTGCGCCCGCCGGAGTGCCTTCCTCCTGAGAGTATTTGAACGCGCCCGCCCTGTCGAACCCCGTTTCCCCGACGAATTCGACGAGCTCTTCGAATTCCTCATCCGTTTCTCCGGGGAAGCCCACGATGAAAGTCGTCCGGAGCGTCACGTTGTCAATATGGCTCCTCAGCCTGTGAATAATGTCCCTTATCCTTTTAGCGGGTGTTTTCCTGTCCATGAGGCCGAGAATCCGTTCGTTGATGTGCTGAAGGGGCATGTCGATGTACGGGAGGATTTTTTCTTCGTCCGCGATGAGTCCTATGAGGGAGTCCGTCAGTCCCCACGGGTAACAGTAATGGATCCTTATCCATCTTATACCGTCGACTCCGACCAGGGCCTTGAGCATCTGCTCGAGGTTAGTCCCGATGTCCCTTCCGTAGCTCGTCATGTCCTGGGCTATGAGGTTTATCTCCCTTACCCCCCTTTCGGCCAGTCTGCTTACCTCTCCGGCGATCGATTCGACGGGCCTGCTTTTCATTATGCCCCTCATTTTCGGAATAATGCAGAACGAGCAAGTCCTCGAACAGCCTTCCGACACCTTAACGTACGCATAGTGGGCCGGTGTGAGCAGCACCCTTGGGGTATCGGGGTCGTAGAGCGTCCCAGGCGGGTTCCTGTGTATCTTTTCTGGCTGGAGGTCGTCGAGTGCCTCGTTTATTTTGAGGAGGTTTCCCGTGCCCCAGAACGCGTCCACCTCGGGCAGCTCGCGGCTAAGCACTCCTGCATACCTTCCAACGAGGCATCCGGTCACGATTAATTTACGGCAGGTCCCCGCTTCCTTCCTCTTCGAGAGCTCGAGTATGGTATCGACCGATTCCTTCTTCGCGTCGCCGATGAAGCCGCACGTGTTTACGATTATAACTTCAGCGTTCTCTTCGGACGAGATCTCGTGCCCCGCTCCTTCGAGCGCCCCCGTGATGAGCTCGCTGTCTACGAGGTTTTTCGAGCAGCCGAGGCTTACAATCGATATCTTCATGCGCGTCTCTTGACTATGTGAGAGACCCCGTCCGTATCTAGTGTAAGCACGACTTCCCCTTCCTCGCTCTTGCCGAACGTCTCGAAAGCGACTTCTTCCAGGTATTTGGATATTATTACGTCGAGCCCCCTCGCGCCCGTCTGCCTCTTGAGCGCCTCCTCGATGATAAAATCTATGACCTTTGGCTCTATGTGAAGCTTGAACCCCTCTTCCTCGAATTCCCTCTGGTAGTTCTGTATCTTGATGTGAATGATTTCCTTAAGCGTGCTCCTGTGGAGAGGGGCAAACGGGACGATCCTGTTGTATCTCGAGATCAGCTCGGGGAGAAAACCGAACATGTGGAACTTTGTGATGTCGTCCGCTTCCTCTTCCGTGAGATGATAGGCGATCGAATCCTCGTCCCCTGAGTGTTCCTCGAGTGCCTGCAGAAAACCGACTCCCTTCCTTTCAAAGAGGTTCCTTATGCCCGAAAAAGCCCCTACGGCGAAGAACGTTATGTCCCTTGTGGATATGAGCGCCCTCGGTCCGCGGCTCGAGAAACCGAAATCGAGGGGTATCTGGACGTCTGTGCCTTCGAGGATTTTAAGGAGCTCCCTCTGGACCCCGTATCCCGAGACGTCTTTCGTCGTGCCCTGCCCGGCGAACCTGGCGCTGCTGTATGCGCCCGCTATCTTGTCGAACTCGTCGAGCACGATCACGCCGCATTCGGCTATGTCTATGCTTTCGTTGGCCGCGTATACGAGCTGAACGAGTATATTTACGACGTCGTCCCCGACGTAACCCGACTCCGTGAATTTGGTCATGTCTATGATAACGAACGGGAGCTTGAAAATCTCCCCGAAGAGGAGCTCGATCAGATAGGTTTTACCGCAGCCGGTCGGACCCATCAGGATCGAATTCGGTCTGGGCGGCAGGTTTGCCCTCGGGGTGTTCTTCGAGTGGAGGAGCTTTAATCTTTTGACGTGCCTGTAAGAGGCCAGCGATACCGCCTTCCTGGCGAGCGGCTGTCCCCTGTAACCGAGCTTTTCCAGCTCGCTGTATATCTTTTTGGGTGAGGGAAGAGGGACTGTCTGTATGAAATCCTTGACATAGTAAACCTTTTCTCCCCGTCTCATTGGCTATCCGACCTCGGAAAATAATATTCTATAAATTTTACGTTCCATTTTCAAGTAATCTTCCATATTATACCAGCACCATCAAATAAAAATCACTTTTTTATAAGCGCCGATCTAGCCGATTGGATAATACAGTCTGAATCTGCGCTTTAAGTATGTAATTTAACCGGTTGATAAAGCGAATTTGCCTCCATTGACTATTTTTCGGACGGGACTTATAATTTGTCATATAAGTTCACACTTTACTTTAAAGGGGAGATGGACATGAAATATTTCACAGCCTTGATAATGGGTTTCTTGCTTTTCGCTTCGAACGCCCTGGCGCAGGCACCGCAGATAACGGATTACAAATACAACCCGGGCGACGCGCTTCACCCGTTTAAGCTGACGAGTCTGGCGTTGAGACCGCCGCTCGCTATAACGAGCGTATTCGTTAAGGGTACCTACTGGGTTTTCAATACGGATCCCATAAGAAGGGTTTTCAATATAGAGTACGAC
Organism: Thermodesulfobacteriota bacterium; assembly: GCA_035455615.1. Classification (GTDB taxonomy): domain Bacteria; phylum Desulfobacterota_D; class UBA1144; order Nemesobacterales; family UBA2774; genus 2-12-FULL-53-21. The sequence continues at coordinate 714 of DATIET010000286.1, read as the reverse complement.
CCGACGATCAATATAGACGGGGATTATTAATCTCTTCTAGGCTCGCCGGGAACGAATGTCTCCGTTGAGGGCCGAGTCTCGAGAACCTCAGCCTTTCATGAACATTTCCAGGATGGCTTTGCCTGCGTGAAGCTTGTTTTCGGCCTGCTCGAATATTATCGAATTGGGTCCGTCGGCTACCTCGTTCGTGATTTCCTCACCCCTGTGCGCCGGGAGGCAGTGCATCACGAACACGCGCTTTTTAGCGTGGGAGAGAAGCTCACTATTTATCTGGTAAGGCCTGAATATTTTTTTCCTCTTCGCGGCGTCTTTCTCCTGTCCCATACTGACCCAGACGTCCGTATATAATACGTCCGCGCCGGCCGCAGCTTTTGCCGGATCGTTCAGAATCTCGATTTCTGCCTTACCAATGGGTCCCTTTACGGATAGCGCACCGGTGTCGGGTTCGTAGCCCCTGGGCGTCGCGATCGAGAGCCGGAAACCGAGAATCGCAGCTGCGCCCATAAACGAGTTGGCCACGTTGTTCCCGTCGCCAATATAGGCGAATTTCATTTTCCCGGGGTCGAGGCCCATTTCTTTGATCGTGAACAGGTCCGACACTATCTGCGTGGGGTGCTCGAGATCGGTAAGCGCATTTATAACGGGCACGCCCGCTGACCTCGCGAACTCTTCGAGCCTCTCCTGCTCATATGTCCTCAGGATTATGCCGTCGAG
>DATIET010000285.1:0-6239 GCA_035455615.1 Thermodesulfobacteriota bacterium | reverse complement strand
CGAGCTCAGGGTGTCTCCGCTCCGGGACACACTCCTCAAGCTCAAGAAGAGGTCGGGCGATATAGATTTCTATAACCCTGAAAAGCTGGCCGGGCTTAATTCGAACGTACAGCCCGGGGAGTCTATACCGTTTTATACGGTGTTCCCGGCGTCGGGCAGGATGCTCGGCCTCAAATATGACCTCGAAGTCGCGGGTTACGAGTAACCCGCTTCCGGGAGCTTACGTTCATGCATGACACAGCAATCCGTCCCGGAGGCGAAACCCGCTTGATAAATCTTGTATAATCAATTACAATATTTGGATTAATAGCAGAAAAACAGAGCTTTACCTTTCAGTCTGCTTTCGGGGAAAAACAGAAATTCATTGTAGCCGTATAATTAGATATTTATCAAATATGGAGGGGATGTACATCATCTCCGCAAGGTGAGGGAATATATGAAATCGACCCGTCTAAAGATCAGTGTAAGCCAGGACGGCCTCCTGCCTCAGGAAACGGCGGAAATCGCGACTCTCGACTTCCCCGCTCTTCCTAAAAAACTGCTGAAGGCCCTCGGTTTCGAGAGGGTCGATGCCAAGACTTACGTAGGCGTGCTGCCCGTATTCATAAACCTCGGGGAAAAGGACCAGGAAATCGAGATAGAACTGGGCGTGACCCTTCCGGAAATGAGGAAGAAGATAATAGAAATAGTTAAAACTCCGGCGAGGCTGATATCCGTCGCGGAAGATAAAAAACCCCCGGCTGCGGCAAACAAGAGAAAGAAAGCCCCGGTAAAAGCCGCCCCCAGAAGAAGCACATCCAAGAGGTAAAAAGGGAAATTCATATGCGTGTTGAAAATGTGGAAGAATGTCTAACTTTCGATGACGTTCTTCTAGTGCCGTCCTATTCCGAGATACTTCCGAATGACGTCGATGTATCCACCCGTCTGACCCGGAATATCAAGCTCAACATACCGCTTATCAGCGCCGCCATGGACACAGTAACGGAATCGAGCACGGCGATAGCCATGGCCCAGGAAGGCGGTATCGGGATCATACACAGGAACCTGGAGATTCGGGACCAGACGGCGGAAGTCAAAAGGGTAAAAAAGTACGAGAGCGGAATGATAGTGAACCCCCTCACCGTAAGGCCCAAACACAAGGTCGGGGACGCACTCGAAATCATGCTCAAGCAGAACATCACGGGCCTCCCGGTCACGAAGGAAGATGACACCCTCCTCGGGATAGTGACTTTCAGGGACCTCCGTTTCGAGAAGAACCTCGATTTCAACGTCGACCAGATCATGACGCCTAAGAAGAGGCTCATAACGGTCGGCGAAGGAACCACTCTCGAAGAAGCGAAAGAGCTCCTCCACAAGTACAGGATCGAAAAGCTCCCGGTGGTCGATAAGGAATTCAGGCTCCGCGGACTTATCACTATGAAGGACATAGAGAAGATAGAGAAATATCCTAGGGCGTCCAAGGACCGCATGGGGAGGCTCCGGTGCGGCGCGGCTGTAGGCGTCGGGCCCGACAGGGAAGAAAGGATAGAAGCCCTTATCGAGGTCGGATGCGACGTGATAATTATAGACACTGCCCACGGGCATTCGAAGAAGGTCATAGACGCGGTAATATCCACCAAAGCGAATTTCCCCAAAGTCGAGCTGGTCGCGGGGAACATCGGGACAGGGGAAGGCGCCGATGCGGTTATAAAGGCCGGGGCGGACGGCGTGAAGGTCGGCGTCGGACCCGGCTCCATATGCACGACCCGGGTAATTGCCGGTATCGGGGTGCCTCAGGTATCGGCCATACAGGACGTTACGAGGGTCGCAGACCTCCACGGCATCCCTGTCATTGCCGACGGCGGGATAAAGTACTCGGGCGATATAGTAAAGGCGATCGCGGCAGGCGCGCATACGGTGATGATAGGGAACCTCTTCGCCGGGACCGACGAAGCCCCGGGCGAGGTCATACTGTTTCAGGGCAGGACGTACAAGGTGTACAGGGGGATGGGGTCGATCGAGGCCATGAAGAAGGGGAGCAGGGACAGATACGCCCAGAACCTGGGGGACGAGATGATCGATTCGAAGCTCGTGCCCGAGGGAATCGAGGGGAGGATACCGTACAGGGGGCCCATAGGCAGCACAGTCTACCAGCTCATCGGAGGACTCAGGGCCGGTATGGGGTACACCGGGTGCGCGACTATAAACGAGCTCCGGAGTAACGGAAAGTTTATTAAAGTCACGAATGCGGGGCTGAGAGAGGGCCATGTCCACGACGTAATCATCACTAAAGAGGCCCCCAATTACAGGATCGAATAATTCACCCGGTCCGGAGCTTACAATCTTCTGTCACATCAATGCCGGCAACAATCATGTGCTTAAACAGGCGATATGCGTGAAACTATATTAGTACTTGATTTTGGCTCCCAGTATACGCAGCTCATCGCACGCAGGATAAGGGAGCTCGGCGTTTACTCGGAAATCAAACCCTACAACACCCCCCTCGACGAAATAGTGAGAACGGAACCGAAGGCGTTAATACTGTCGGGCGGTCCAGCGAGCGTCTGGGACGACGATTCCCCGACCGTGGACCGAGGGGTGTTCGAGCTCGGAATACCGGTCCTCGGCATATGCTACGGAATGCAGCTTACGGCGCAGCTCCTGGGAGGGATCGTCGAGCGGTCCAGGGTGCGGGAGTTCGGACCCGCGACCCTCAGGATAACGAACGGTTTCGACCTGCTTAGCGGAATCCCCGACAAGAGCGACATCTGGATGTCTCACGGCGACCGGGTGCTCGAGCTGCCCCCGGGTTTCGAATCGATAGCCGAGAGCGAGAACTCCCCGAGGGCGGCCATGAAGAACCGTGAGATGAGGATCTACGGGACCCAGTTCCATCCGGAGGTCGTCCACACGAAATTCGGCAGGGAGATACTGTCGAACTTCCTGTTTAAAATCGCGGGGTGCGAAGGCGCGTGGACCTCCAAGTCCTTCGTCGAAACCGCAATAAAGGACATAAGGCAGAGAGCGGGGAACGCGACCGTCATATGCGGTCTCTCGGGCGGAGTGGACTCGGCCGTCGCAGCCGTGATCATACAGCGCGCCATATGGGACAAGCTCCGCTGCATATTCGTGGACACAGGGCTCCTGAGACTGAACGAGGCGGAGGAAGTCGTCGAATCGTTCAGGCACATGGGACTCAACCTCGTGCACGTGGATGCGAGAGAGAGGTTCTTAAATAAGCTCCGCGGCGTTACCGACCCTGAGAGGAAGAGGAAGATCATAGGCGAGGAGTTCGTGAACGTGTTCGAGGCGGAGGCGTCGAAGATCAAGGACGCCCGTTTCCTCGCACAGGGTACACTCTACCCGGACGTGATAGAGAGCGTGAGCGTCAAGGGCCCGTCGGCGACCATCAAATCGCATCACAACGTGGGCGGACTCCCTGAGAAGATGAACCTCAAACTTATCGAGCCCTTAAGAGAGCTCTTCAAGGACGAGGTAAGGGAGGTGGGCCGCGAGCTCGGAGTGCCGGACGAGATACTCGGCCGCCATCCGTTCCCGGGCCCGGGTCTCGCCATCAGGATCATAGGCGAGATCGACGAAGAGAGGCTCGAGATACTGAGGCAGGCAGACAGGATATTCATCGAAGAGATAAAGAAGGGCGGGGTTTACGGCGATATCTGGCAGGCGTTCTGCGTATTCGTGCCTGTAAAAACTGTAGGGGTGATGGGGGACGAAAGGACGTACGAGAACGTTATTGCGCTGAGAGCGGTAACGAGCTTGGACGGGATGACGGCCAAGTGGGCGCGTATACCCTACGACCTTCTCGAGAAAATTTCGGTACGCATCATCAACGAGGTCAGGGGGGTGAACCGCGTAGTCTATGACATCTCCACCAAGCCCCCGAGCACTATCGAATGGGAATGAGCGGGACGCGTACCGGACCGGCCGTGTATATTAATTTTTGGGTTTTTTAAAGATTCCGAAATCCCCGGCCAGAGCTACAAGCTCCCAGTACTCCTCCCCCAGCTCGTTAAGCGTATTCTCCATACCCTGCCCCACCTTACTCCTTCTGGCCGTAGCAGCTTCCTTGGACACCGCAATGTCGTGGTCTTCGCTGCCTTGAAACAGTTTGTCTATGGAAATAACCTTATAGTCCCATTTCATCAAGCTCATTCCTCTCCATCCCCGGGCTGAGACCGGCCCTTTTCGTTCTCTTCCTCGATCACAAGGGGCTCGCTATTGTCCCCGACGTCGGGAAGGCCGCTTATGTGCTTGTCGTAATCCTTCTTTGAAATCAAACCTTCTCTAATATTCCTGTTGGCAATTCTCACGTCGTAAAGAAAATCTTCTCTCTTCTTCATGAATTGAACCTCCGAGGTGTTTAAGGATACCCTAACAGCCCGGATTCGCAATCGGCCCGGGGAGGGGCGCATAAAGACTCACTTCACACAGATGACGCATAGGGGCAGGCGCTGTTAAACTCACTCAGTGCCTGAGTAACCGGCTTTAAACCATTCCCATGTACTTTTTATGCCCTTCGCAAGAAAGACGCTCGGCGCCCACCCCATCACCTTGCCAGCGAGCCTTACGTCGAGGCTGATCCTGCTGACCTCTCCCGCGCGCGCTTCCGCGTGCTTCACGGGAAAATCTATTCCGGAGGCCGCTTCGAGCTCCGTGATGAGACCGTTCACAGAAGTCTCGATCTGAGTTCCGATGTTGTAACTGCCGGAAGGAGACGTCAGAGCGCAGTGGTTTGCGCTCGCGACATCGCCTGCATAGACATAATCCCTCGTCTGACTGCCGTCCCCGAATACGGTGCAGGTTTCTCCCGAGAGGATACGGCTGCAGAATATCGCGATCACCCCGGCTTCGCCGTGCGGGTTCTGTCTCGGCCCGTACACGTTCGCGTACCTGAGAGCGACGTAGTCAAGGGAATATATGTATTTGTAATATTCGAGGTATTTCTCGACCGCGTATTTCGACGTGCCGTACGGTGAGATGGGCATGGGCGGAGTTTTTTCATCTGCGGGTATATTCGCGGGCTCTCCGTATAACGCACCCCCGGTCGATGCGAATATGAACTTCTTTACTCCATTCCTGACAGAGGCCTCGAGGAGCCGTATAGTCCCGATAATATTCACGGACGCGTCGAACGCCGGGTCTTCGACGGATTTCCTCACGTCGATCTGAGCCGCGTGGTGGTTCACCACATCGGGGCGGAAGCTTGCAAACGCGGCGCGTACGGCGTCCTCGTCCCTGATATCGCACCTGACGAAACGCGCGCCCCGGGGAACATTCTCCATAATTCCGGTCGACAGGTCATCGAGTACGAGTACCTCGTGACCTTCCTTCATATACGCTTCTGCAACCCAGGAGCCGATGAATCCGGCGCCGCCCGTTACAAGAATCTTCATTAGATACGCCCTCGAGAAATGATTATTTCGATAGATAAATTCCCGGGGAAATTCTACCGACCCCGCTAATATTTCCTTTATTCGAATGGGTTGTCAACAACTCATATACCTGCTTTCCGTATGCCGGGATGTCCGGCATCTGCGCTTCGCGCTCGTCGGGCAGGGGCATGTGCGAGGCACAATCGGGCACATTGCATAGCCGCCTGAAGACCGTATCCAGTCACCCGGGATGATATTTTTGGTTAGCACGCTGAACAATTTTCGTTTTCAAATTCTGGCCTATAACCCCGACAGTGACATTTTTTGTCATAAACCTTTGCTGCGAGGGGCAAAACTGGAAAGCTGCGGTTATAGATATAACTCAATGTTTTCTACATGTTGTATCGAACATTTATTTTATGGCATGAACATTGCATCTAAAATTATCCGAGGATTAAAAAACCGGAGGATACATCAAATGGGTCGGATCAACTTCAAAGAATCATCGCACGCTTTACAAACAGGCGGTCTCATGAGCAACCATGATTTCGGCAAGCATAAGTCAATGCCCGGTGATTATAACCACGAGCAGAATATCATGAGCGTCGCCACCACGGGCAGGGGCAACGGAAAACAAAGGGTGATCCCCGACGAGGATTACAAGCTCTTACAGTCGTATTTCAGAGAAGTGGGGACAGAATCGCTTCTCACCGCGACCGATGAACTCCGAATAGCGACCAAGATAAAAAAATATAATTCGAGGGCCCGCAGGCTCGAAGCATTCATTCACAGCCTCACGGAAAAACGGAGCGGCGGAGTCAAAGTACAGAAGACCTGCGAATGCCGCCGGAAGAATAAGGGCGCAGC
>DATIET010000284.1:0-9720 GCA_035455615.1 Thermodesulfobacteriota bacterium | reverse complement strand
ATCACCTTCCCGTCGTTGGCAGGGTTTACGCCCAATTCGGATTTCATTATTGCCTTTTCGATGCCTGAGATCGCGTTGATGTCCCAGGGCTGGATGAGGATGGTCCTGGCCTCGGGCGTGGATATGGTAGCCAATTGGTTTATCGGCGTCTGGGTGCCGTAATAATCTACAGAGATGTGCTCGACGAGCGCTGTCGAGGCCCTTCCTGTCCTTATTTTGGAGAGCTCCGAATCGAACACGTGCAAAGACTTGTTCATTCTGTCTTCGGTTTCTCTGATAATTTCATCGATTCCTGTATCTTCACTCATTTTTATCGCTCCTGACTTTCGTGCCGATATCCATTCCCAGAACGGCTTTCTTAATATTACCGCGTTCGAACAGATTGAAAACGAGTATCGGTATATTGCCCTGCATGCATAACGACATGGCGGTCGCATCCATAATCTTGAGCTCTTTTTGAATCACGTCCATGTAGGTGAGCTCATTGAATTTCACAGCGTCCTTAAACTTCAGCGGGTCCTTGTCGTAAACACCGTCGACCTTGGTCGCCTTGAGTATGAGGTCCGCACCGATTTCGAGCGCCCTGAGAGTCGCAGCGGTATCGGTCGTGAAAAACGGGTTTCCGGTTCCGGCGGCGAATATGACGACTCTTCCCTTTTCGAGGTGCCTGATAGCTCGTCTGCGTATATAGGGTTCGGCTACCTGCCTTATCTCGAGGGCGGACTGCACCCTCGTATGTAGTTGTCTCTTCTCGAGCAATGCCTGGAGAGCGAGCGCGTTAATAACGGTGGCCAGCATCCCCATGTAGTCCCCTGTTGACCTGTCTATGCCGGTTTCGGCTCCCGCGACGCCCCTGAAGATGTTCCCACCTCCGATGACTATGGCGATTTCGATACCCAGGCCCTGGACTTCGGCAATCTCATCCGAAATAGCGTCGAGCGCCTTCGAGTTGATCCCGTACCCTTCGGGTCCCTGAAGGGCCTCTCCGCTGAGTTTTAAAAGGACCCTGCGATATTTCGGTGCGGATTTGGTTTTCGGAGAATTCATTTTTTCCGTCATTAATCCAGGGGTTCGCCGAGCTGGAACCTTACAAACCTTCTAACCTTGATGTTTTCACCGATCTTCGCGATGAGCGCCTGGAGCAGGTCGTTGATCTTTAACTTGGTGTCCCTGATGTAAACCTGATCGAGGAGACACACTTCCTCGTAAAACTTCTCGATTTTCCCTTCGGCGATCTTGTCCGCTATATTCGCCGGCTTGCCCGATTCTATAACCTGGGCTTTCATTATCTCTTTCTCTTTCGCAAGCTCCTCATCGGGAATGAATTCCCTGCTGACATACCTAGGATTGCCGGCTGCGATCTGCATCGCGACCTCTTTCGCGAACGCCTGGAATTCCTCGTTCCTCGCGACAAAATCGGTTTCGCAGTTTATTTCTACCAGTACGCCGATCTTCCCGCCCGCGTGTATGTAGGAGGTAATAGTTCCTTCGGGGGTCTCTCTGCCGACTTTTTTTGCCGCTTTGGCCACGCCCTTGATTTTTAGTATCTCTATGGCTTTATCGAAATCACCTGCGACCTCCTCCAATGCCTTTTTGCAGTCAATAAAGGGTGCGCCCGTCCTGTCCCGTATTTCCTTTACCATTTGTGCCGTAATATCTGCCATTTCGTGTTAAATTCCTCCTTGATTTCTTGCCTGAAGACACTCTCCGCGCTCGATCTGTGAATTATTCGGCTTTATCGGTATGAGTGTAGGTGTAGGTGTCCTCTTCTTCGGTGGAGCTTTTGGCCGGTCCCTTGGGTTTCGGGGGCTGCTGCTTCTCTTTCGATTCAGTGTGCTGAGGCGCCTCTCCCGGAAGGCTGCTCTCGGATACTGCAACGGACGTAGTTTCCTCTTTCACCGATTCCTCTCCGAATTCCTTGAATACGAATACCTTTCTTTCGACGACGACCTGGTCGTGCTGCGGCTTCCTGACGACTTCTCCCGCCTGGAGTTTCTGCTCGTATGCGTGCCTTCCTTCGACGCAGGCGTCGGCGATCCTGGACGTGAACAGCTTTATGGCCCTTATCGCGTCGTCGTTGCTCGGGATCACAAAATCGGCGTCGGCCGGGTCTGAATTCGTGTCCACCACTGCTACTATCGGTATGCCGAGCCTCCTCGCTTCATGTACGGCGATGTGCTCTTTCCTGGTGTCGACGATATAGAGCGCCTGGGGTGTCCTTTTCATGTTGACGACCCCCCCCAGGAGCAGCTCCAGCTTCTGGATCTCTCTCTTTAACCCCTTGGCTTCCTTTTTCGGCAGCAATTCCATCTGCCCTTCCTCTTCGAGCTTCTTTAATTCGAGCAGGTAGTCAACGCGGGACCTGATGGTGTTGAAGTTTGTAAGCGTGCCCCCGAGCCAGCGCGTATTGACGTAAGGCATGCCGGAGAGCGTGGTCTCTTCGGCGATTATGCCCTGGGCCTGCTTCTTGGTCCCTACGAACAGTACCTCACCCCCTTCAGCGGCTATGTCTCTTACAAAGTTGTAGGCCCGTTTGAAAAGCCCCACCGTCTGCTGGAGATCTATAATGTGTATGCCGTTTCTGTTCCCGAAGATGTATTCTTTCATTTTCGGGTTCCAGTGGCTTATCTGATGGCCGAAATGGACACCCGCTTCGAGAAGCTGCTTCATGCTGATTACCTCATTTACCTGTTCGGTTGGCTGTATTTCTTCTGCCATTAAAATGCCTCCTGATTTATACCTATTTTTAATTGGATAAAACGAACTTTATTAACATATAATGTACCCTATTTCAAGTACGCTTCCCGCCTGTTTTGTAAACGATATTGAAAAATGCTATGTTTTACACTTCTTAGATTCTACTCGAAAGGCCGGAATTTGAAAGACGTGCGATACTTGTTCATTGTTAACCCGGCTGCGGGACAGGGCAGGACGGCTGGGTTGTTCGATTCTATAAAACCCCTGCTTGAGAGCAGGAATGTACCGTTCGAATACAGGCTTACCTCGGGGCCGGGGGAAGCGGAATCGTTCGCGAGGGAGGCAGCGTCCGGGGATTTCTCTCATATCATCGCCGTAGGCGGGGACGGGACCTCCCACGAGGTGGTGAACGGTATCCTCAGGTCTCAGGTGATATTCGGCACGATCCCTTCCGGCAGCGGTAACGACTTTCCTAAATCGGCCGGTATCCCGCTTGATACGGGAGAGGCCCTTGAAACCCTGTTTTCAGGACGCGTGCGCACGGTAGACGTTGGGAAACTCGGGGACGCCTTCTTTATTAACGGTCTCGGCATCGGTCTCGACGGGGCCGTCTCGCACCGGTTCAAGAAGCTCAAGCGTTTCCGCGGACAGCTGGGGTACGTACTGGGCGCGGTCGTGGAGGCTCTTTCATTCGAGGGCTTCCGGGCGGAGATCGCTATCGGGGACTGGAAGTTCTCGGGCAGGCTTATACTGGCCGGGGCATCGAACGGGATATACCAGGGCGGCAAGTTCAGGCTCGCGCCGTGGGCCAGGGTGGACGACGGGCTCCTAGACTTTCATGTTATAAAGGATATGAGCCCTGTTCAGAGACTGGTGAAGATACCAAAAGTGCTGGGCGGGACCCATTCGGGTCTGGCCGAGGTGGAATTGAGGACGGGCCCTGTGATGGAAATCGAGATCGAGCGTTCCCAGCCCGCCCATATGGACGGGGAGCCGTTTTATATTGATCCTGGCGCTCACAGGATAGAGGTCGTACCCAAGGCATTAAGAATTATGTCGTCCGAGGCGTTATAGACAGATATTGAAACATCTCCACGTCGGGATTTTTCTTGTCGAATTGATTTGATTCCTGTTCGGTTTACGCGGCCCGCATTCCTTGACAGACCCGGGCCGGAGTATGAATATATTGGTGGGTATTGGACTGCACCCATAATTGAAAGTTTATGCTGAGAACCATCGTCTGCTGGTTTGCTTTTATCGTTTACACTGTATTCTTCGGGACTTACGGTGTCGTACTAGCCTTCATTTCACCTCCCGCGGTGATTAAATACGCGGTGAGGCCGTGGGCGCGCATGATACTGTTTACTGCGGGGGTGAAGCTCGACGTGGAAGGGCTCGGGAGCATTCCCTCAGAGCCTTCCATTATCATGTTCAACCATCAGAGCGTGTTCGATATATTCGCGTACATGGCCGCTCTCCCAATAGACTGGAAGGCGGTGATGAAGAAGGAAGTAGGCGCTATGCCCTTCATCGGGTGGATTTCCAAGATCGCCGGTCACTATTTCGTCGCCAGGGACGGCTCCGAGAGGGATACGAAAGAGGTCAAGAAGATAGTGAACGGGATAAAAAAAGGACCCTCGGTCATGATCGCTCCCGAAGGCACCAGAGGCACGGAAGGGAAACTCCTCCCTTTCCAGAAGGGGGGATTCTTTATCGCAATGCTCGCGGGAGTCCCCGTAGTGCCGATGGTGATTACCGGCGGACTCGACATAATGCCCAGAGGCTCGAAGGTGCTCAGGCCGGGCACGATGAAGATAAGGATACTCCCCCCGATTGACGTCGGGAGCCTGCCTCCCGGAAGGGAAGGGCGGGAGGAGCTGATGCGTATGGTGAGGTCGCAAATGGAGGAAGTGCTCGACCGCCTGCAGGGGCACGAATGAGTAAGGAGCAATCTTCCCGGCCGCGGAGAGAGATTGTCATATGCGTAATCTCGTCTATACTTAACCCAGCCCGAATCATTTATTGAGTAACTTTGGCCGATAGTCTATAATTGATGATCTGTCTCACGGGGTTCATTAAAATATTACGAATCGAATACACAAATACTCGGTTTGAATCTGCGATTTTCTGACAGATAAATTATATGGTGGTTGGTGCATGAACAGGGACGCCGAGGGAACGGGAGTATCGGAAGCAGGAGAGAAAATGGATAGTCATAAATTAGCCGATCTTGAGCTCAGCACTATAATAAGTCTTGCTGGAATGCCCCCCCAGAAAGAGCTCGTCAACCCCAGGATGCCTTCCGAGATGGCAAAAAGGGTAAGAGTGACGTTCAGGCCGCTGCCGAAAGATTTTGGAAACCAGGTAGTCATACGCTTCAGGGACAAACTCGAGCAGAAGCTGAAAGAGAACGGCGTCCAGTTGATACCCTGGGACGAGGCCGCGGAAGTTCCGCCGGGGATCATTTCGAAGATACTGCGTACGAGGAAGGTCAGCAGCAGCATCCATGCGGTAGTGGACGTCAAAAGGGAGTATTCACTTACACGTAAATTATTTAGCGCGCTCGCCGAGAAAATTTATCTCCGCACCAGGAAGCCCGAGAGATCGGTCATGGAAATACTCAAGATAAGCGGTTGGGCCGACGACTTTACGGCAAGATACGTTCAGGACCCGTTCAATACGCAGATAATCACGCTCATGCCGCTCGAGCCCGAGTTTGCCGACACGGGCACCACATACGACAGGAAGATAGCGATCGGGCTTAAGAACCTCATCACCACGATGTCCGAGATCGTCATGGGTATCGCGCCCGACAGGTTCTCGCTCGTCAACATGAACCTCTCCGACTCCATATACCGGAACGAAGAGCTCGACGAGTTCGTCCTCAATTCACTCATACCGAAAATATACGCGCCGATAAAACCCCCCGTGCTTACGAGGTTCAAGAAGGGTGAGTACGATCCCTCGCATTCCGTTTTCCCCAAGCAGCTGTCCGACCTGGGGAAGCTAGTGGAGTCGACGTCGCTATTCCCCGAGGGCTCGAAGTTCAGCGAAAAGATTACGAGGGTCTCGCACAGGGACGTCGTCGAGAAGATACTCGAGGGGAGGACGGGCGTTTCCTACGGGTTCATCGCTATCGCCGAAGCGCCCAGGTACGAGGGCCCGGTCACGGTAACGAAAGAGGAGTGGGACGCCTTTACCAGGGTCGAGAGCGTTAACGACGATAAGGTGAGGGAGAATAAAGAGGGCAGGTGGTACGTTAAAACGGAAATAAGAGGGAAGGAGATATATCAGCAAGTGCCCGATATATGGATTGTGACCTCCCGCTCGGGTAGCAACAAGACGAACCTCGATCCCAACACCGACATCGTAAGGATCGGCCTCGTAAAGGGCAAACTCAATCTCGAGACCCCGCGAGGCGTAGACCTCCACAGGCGGGATATCAGGCCGTCCTTCGACACGTACGTGATTCTCGCGCAGGCAATAGCTGCCGCGCTCTACACGCCCGAGCTCATAAAGAACGGGCTCCCTATCCTGCACTTCCACGGATATCCGGACCCTGCCTGGTTCGGGCAGAGCGAATATTTCGCGGGGGCAAGGAATCCGTCGCTCCCGTGCGGAACCGTCGAAGCGGCGCTCTTGAATTTTTCCGCGATTTATGAAATCGCCAACCGGAACGGGGACGGCATCAAGATGCTCTGTCTAGTCGAAGCCGACCACGGCGTCAATATACTCGGGCTCGACAGGGACTATCTCGTGAAGAGGCTCTCAGAAGGCGTGCTCGAAGGGCACGTAATACTGGGGGGGAAACACCTGCCCGAGCTCAGGAGAACGAGCCTTAGGGCGGAGATGGAGGAGCGCGGTCTGGGGAAGGCTGCAGGCTCCGTTCACTAAACCCATATTGCCAATTACGCCGTCTTTGGTATATTGTTGCCTGATTTAGAGGAACTCGTACCAGAGACCGCATCTTTGAGTCATCCGGTCAATTCATAATGAACGAAGCTCTGAAAACAGCGAAGATATACCTCGGGCGCCACTGCAAGACGGAGTGGAACCTCGAAGGGAGACTAATCGGGACAACTGATCTTCCGCTCTGCGACGTCGGCTGGGCGGAGGCGAAAGACACGCTGCCTACAGTCGAAAAGTACGAGTTCGACAGGATAGTATCGAGTCCGCTAAAGCGCGCCCGGGAGACCTCGGCGTACTATGCGGACAATCTGGAAATACCGCTCGACGTTCACCAGGATCTGCGGGAGCTCGACCACGGGGACTGGAACGGACAGAAGTACGAAGACCTGCTCCTCGACCCGTCCGGGGAGTTCAGCCGGTGGTTCATCGACGGGGATACGAGCATACCGATTCCAAACGGGCCCGAGACATTAGAAGAAGTCCAGGCGCGCATCAGGAAGACGATCCGCGAGATCGCGCTCAAATATCCGGGTGAAAAGGTGCTCGTCATAATGCACAAGCATATCAGGTCCCTCCTCACGTGTTATCTTCTCGGCGAGAGCCTCTCCAATTTCAAAAAGAACATCAACGAGGCCGTCGAGCCGATAGAGCTCTCGGACGAAGATTTGAAAAAACTTCTTTAAACCCCTCAAAACTGCAAGACCCTCTGATCGCATACTAAAAATCGAATCCTGCTATTCCATCAGCTCCTGTTGACTTGTTCTTCTATTTGTCATTCCCGAAAGCCTCTATCGGGAATCCACACAAGATGTGTGCTCATATTAGATTGTTTGTAGACCTCTGCCTTACTAACCATATTCCCTATCCCCGACAGGGAGAGGGGTAGTGGGCGAACTAACCTTTCTGTCATTTCGAACAACAGTTCTGAGCTTGCGCAAGAACTGGTCGCTCTTTGCTGATTGAAATTAACTCACATTGACATCGTGTACAATCTGCACAAACTAAAAAGAGAAATCTGTCTTTTCTTCTCTCTATTGTAATTCTATTTCAGGTGTGAGAAAATCTGAGAAAGAGACCTTAAATCGCATTCTTTATCAAAGGAGATAACATACAATGGCGAAGATGGAGAAGAAGAACCTCGGCGCTCCCGATGAGACACGCCCCTTCCCGAAAGGGAAGCTTGAGCTTGTTACGCTGTCGGGAATAACGTTCGGCCGGGCGACGCTTGAGCCCGGGTGGAAATGGTCTGAGAGCGTAAAGCCTATTGCCAAAACGAAAAGCTGCGAGGCCCCACACATCCAGTATCACGTCTCCGGACGCCTGGCGGTTAAAATGGACGACGGCTCGGAGGATATATTCGGGCCGGGCGACGTATCGCACCTCCCTCCGGGGCACGACGCGTGGGTGGTCGGCAGCGAGCCTGTGGTGGTGATCGACATCAGCGGCATGTCGGAGTACGCCAAGAGGGCATAATCTTACTCGCGGCGCGTTATTCATTTCATCCAGCTTCTTGAGGGCAGTTTTTACCCGTGAAACTGGGTCTGCCTGGCGAATCTTATTGTGCATCTTCAAGATATCGCTGAAAGGGATGTGGTAAGATTTTCAATTTTCCTGCTGGAAAATAAATTATCGTTCTGTACGTCCATCTACAATAATTCGTGTATAGGATCATACAATAACCTCTATCCGTAAGTGTTAATGTAAAGACGATAAGGTTACAACTTCTTTTGAATCATTGCATATTTTGAAAATTTCCAGCTGCCTGGCATGGTCTTTGCACCCAATACGCGTGTTGTTTGAAATTAATCGTTGAATTTTCACAGGAGGTGAATAAAATGAGAAAGTTCATAGTTATTTTAACAATGTTAAGCGTTTTTATTTTAGGCGCTGCGTCTATTGGCCTGGCTGATGACTACTATTACATTATGCCGCCCGGATACGTGAAACATCGATACGTATATGATCCGCCCGTATATATAGAACGGGAGCGTAACATTTATTACGTAGATCCTGATGTTTACGAGGCCGATCAATACTATTACGTAGATCCTGATGACGATGTTGAATTACGCTACATTGTCGAGCCGGATGGCGACGTAAAATACTATTATTACTATGATGACTAAGCATTTATGGTAGTGATGATTCAACAGGATTCGAAACTGTAAGCTTACGGTTCGATATCATTGACCGGATTTTCACTAGGAGGTGAATAAAATGAAAAAACTCATAGTGACATTAACATTTGTAGGCATGTTAGTTTTTGGTGCTGCGGCTAATAGTTTTGCTGACGATTATTATATCGTACATAACGGACGTATAGTAGAGCACCGTTATGTATATGAGCAGCCTGACACCAGCGTAAATTTCGTTGACCCTGTCGATTATGATGAGGTTGATCATTACTATGTATATCCGGATGATGATAACGTCAGATATTATTATTACGACGACGATGATGATTTAATAGAATTCGAATTCGACCTCTTTTAAGTTTGATGTTGAGAGTAAAACCGCATGAACCCGCGACCTTGCCCGGATAATACCCGGGCAAGGTTTAACATATGGAATTTTTATTTGATAACCGCAGCTTCTCCGCTCTCTTTTTTAGAAGAGATATGTAATGACCGCCTGAGATGCTAACCTCATTAGTACTGTTCATAATCATTTCACGATTAATAAATTCCGGTCTATAATCATAAAGGGTGTGTCATGTTAAGGGTGGTCGTGCTCGGTTTGCTTCTCCTCTTTATAACGGCATGCGGTTCCACGGTGAGCGGACGGGTCGGCAGTTCCTGTTACGAGTGCGTCGATACTCCCTGTGATTGTACGGGTGACGGTTACGGCGGTCCATATAATCCCAAGGCTCTCGATCTCTATCGCCCCGGAAGGTTCGAAGATCTGGATGGTCCCAGATTGTAATGGGAGTCGCCCTGAATCATCGCCTCCTGATGACCGCAAAACGGCTTATGCGCCGGTCTTGAAAACCTATTTTTATCATCCCTCGTCTGAATCTGAAGTATAAAATTAAAAAATATTCTTTATTTACGGGATTTCACAAGCTGCGTGCGCATTCCGTAAATGATATTTATTAAACACCCCCCTATCCCGTAT
>DATIET010000283.1:0-4967 GCA_035455615.1 Thermodesulfobacteriota bacterium | reverse complement strand
ATTTCAGAAGGAGGCGGTTTAAACCATGTGTAGACATAAGCATTTAGTTTTCCCCTTGATGATTTGCCTTACGGTATTCGCCCTGTCCGTTACAGGATGCACGAATATAAAAACTACTTCCTACTTTACGCCTACAAAGACAAAGCTCCGTGACTTTCAGGCCTTGCAGGTCGAGACCTTCGAGACCGAGATCGAGTACTTTCCGAAGGACGCCCTTACGAAGCTTCCGGATAAAACGGCCGCCCTCATCGAAGCCGAGAACAAGTTCAAAGAAGTCAAATACGGCGTAATTGAAAATATCCCCGCTGAGGATACTATAGTATTGTTAGGCGAGGTAAGTGAATACAGGCCGAGCTCCGATGTTTCGTACGAGGGCGGGGCCCTTAAATTCGGTGAAGTATCGATTGCCATCAAGCTCGCGCTTGTGAATAAAGCGACGGGAGACGAAATCGCTACGGGAGAGGTGAACGGTTTCAGCTCCACCGGATTTATGGCGAAGGATATTTTCGAAAGTATGGCCGAGGAAATAGTCAAGTATATAAACGAGACCTATTGAGCAGGCCGAAAAATTCTATTTAAAATTTTAAATTTGGAGGATGATATGAGAAAGTTTATTTTTTGTCTTTTGCTGCTGCCCGTAACCATTGGCGCATTTTATCTGGCCGGGTCCGCGGCATACGCCCAGGATGCCGGGGGCGCCGCGGGTCTTTATAAACAGGGCAGAGAAGAGTTTCTGAAATTTACGCCTGCGGGGTTTGACAAGGCGATTGAGCTCTACAATCAGGCTATAAAGGCCGACCCGAATTATGCTCAGGCATACGCGGGCCTGGCGGAAGTATATTCCTTCATGGGTTTTTACAGGTATCAGGTGAGGGAGGAATACGAGAACTACTATAACCAGTCGTATACGAACATGGCGAAAGCGCTTCAGATAAATCCGAACCTCGAAGAGGTGCAGCTTGCGCTCGCATATACATATCTCCAGCTGAGCCGTGAGAAAGAGGCGAAGACGACCGCGCAGAAGATACTGGCCAAAAACCCGAACAACACAGAAGCCATTTACATTCTCTGGTCGGCCAGCGGAGAGAACCCCGACTCCCCTGAAATAAGAAAAGTCCTCGAGCTCAATCCGAAGTTCGTGCCTGCATACGTAGGGCTCGCAAACGCCTTATTCTTCAAGAAAAGGGCATACGGACAGGCAACCCAGTACTTCAAAAAAGCGGCTGAAATAGCGCCTTCTGCGCAGATTCACAACCTGTTCGGCACCGCACTCAGGACTCAGGGTCACTACAACGAGGCGATCGGCGAATACGAGAAAGCTATTAAAGAGAACTCGAATTACGCGCCCGCGTACATGAATCTCGGCATTACGTATTATTACCTCAACAAATTCAACCAGAACATCGACAACCAGAAGAAAGCGATATCGCTTAACCCGAATTATCCCGACGCGTACTTTTTTATAGCGCAGGGTTACGAGAAGGCTAACAACCCTCAGCAGGCGGTCGTTTACTACAAGAAATTCCTCGAAGTGTCCTTAGAGCAGGAAATGTACGCCGGTTACGCCGCGCAGGCCAAGGAGAGGATTTCGGCCCTCGGCGGCGGCAAGTAATGGATACAAGCAGGCTCGCTCGGCCTATACAGGCGGCAAATAGAGCCTTGTTTCGGTGATGATACAGGCTCGGCAGGGGCCGGAATAAAAATAAGGGGCGGGTTCGGTTATATGCTGCAGTATAACGACGGACAGGAGTTGATAGCATTGACCTTCGGCATGGAATCGAGTGCGAGCCTCTGGAACGTTATATTCGAGGGTTTCGATCAGGAGGTCGTGCTGGTCTCGAAGTTCTCCGGTAGGGACGACCGTGTCGTGAGCACCCTCTACGAGTTCGGGGATATAATCGGAAGGAATTATAAAGATTGCAATGTAAAAGCGACGCGCACGGGTATCGAGATAAAAAAACCGTTCCCGAGGAACGACGTCTCGCTCGTGAACGAATGGACCGATCTCATGGAAAGCATCCGGGAGGAAATGACCAAATTCATACCCGATGCGTTGAGACCCGGCCAGGGCGTTAGATAACCGGGCGTTAGATAACGGTAACGTCTCCCGTTATTATCCTGACCAGGCTCTCGTCCTCTTTTTTAACCAGCAGGTGCCCCTCGCCGTCTATACCGGTAGCGGTGCCTTCGATCACCTTTCCGTCTTCAGTGCTGACCCTGACGCGTTTATTATATCCGCCCCACCTCTCTGTCCATTCCTTGATTATGGAGGACTTTCCCCGCCTGTTGAACGTTTGATACCAAGATTCGAGCTCGTAGAGGAGGTCTCCCGCGAATTTAGCCCTGTCGACGTCCCCGCCGAGGTTCTCCCTGAGAGACGTTGCGAATTTCGCGGTCTCACCAAGCTCGCGCCTCATTTGTTCTCTGGTCATGTTTACGTTAACCCCGATCCCGACAACGATATAATCGACCCTGTCGCCCCTGGGCTCCATTTCGGTGAGCACGCCCGCTGCCTTTTTACCCTCGATCAGAACGTCGTTCGGCCATTTTATGGACGTGTTCCGCACACCTGTCTTGTTAATAGTTTCGGTGATCGCGATGGATGCGAGGAGTGTGAGGAGCGGTGATTCCCATGCCGGTATTGCGGGTCTGAACAGTACCGACATGTAGAGGTTCATCCCGGGCGGTGAGACCCATTTCCGTCCGAGCCTCCCCTTCCCGCTAGTCTGCTTGTCCGCGATGACCGTAGTCCCTTCGGAGGCGCCGCTCTGTGCGAGCCTCGATAAAACCGTGTTCGTGGACCCGGTCTCATCGAAGTAGTGGATGACTTTGCCGAACGTCTCGGTTTTCAAGAGACCGTTTAATTTTCGGATCATCGGCGATGTCATTGGTAAAGTCCTCCGGAAGCTGTCAGATACGTATTCTAACTGTTTTATCGCCTGTGTAGAATCTCTCGTCCCGTATTGTGCGAAAAGGGGTTCAGCCCTTCCCGTAAGGCCGACGGTGGAAAATCATCGGAATGTACTTATAATATTTATATCTGACATCTATCCGGATTATGCCAATGATTAATATTTTAACGATATGCGGGTTCCTGGTGGTATTGTCTTTGTTCATATCCCCTATCGGCACCCTAGCCATGGCGGAACAAACGCCGGCCCCGAAAGAGAGCCCGGTGCTCGAAGTCCAGATAAAGGACGTGGTCACTAACCCGGGTGAATACAACGGCAAGAAGGTCGCTCTCGAAGGCAAGGTCGCCAAGGTCGACTACAGGAAATCCACGAAAGGGGAGCCGTTCACTATATTCAAGCTGAAGGATTCCGAGAACAACGAAGTGGGGGTCTATTTCGAAGACGAGCGCCTCCCGCTCTCGAAGGGTGACACTGTGAAGATCATGGGCAGGTTCTGGAAGGAGAAGAGTTACTTCCTCTATAAAATAAAAAACGTGATTAAAGCCAGAACTGTGGATGTCATCTAGGATCACCCATAAGCGGAAACCCGATTCCCGCGGCATGTTTTCAACAGACGGCCTGTCTTAGTGAAATTCCGCTTTCAAACCGACGATTCGTCATATAATCTCTTTTCATGACCCTGCTCAGGAACGGGTTAGCCAGAGTACTCATTATTATATTCCTCGTCATTTGTGTTGTCCTCCTTTCCCTCAACGTTTACTTAAGCGGGAAATTAACGGAGCTCGCGCCCGGATACATTTATCAATTCACCAAACTGAGCGGTTTTAATATTCATATCGATGAAGCAAGCCTCGATCCCCTTTTCAGGATAAGGCTCGACGGTGTGAATGTAGTCGATCCGGCCGGCCCCGGTAGCACTCTAGCCGAGATAGGGACGTTGACGATCGATCCGGGCGTTTTATCTTCACTCATGTCCGGGAGGGTTACGATCGGGGAGATCGTAATCGACCGTCCCGTTATCAGCTATAACCGCGGGAGCGCGGACAGGGTCCTCGATCTGATCAGAGGGGGAGAGAGCGGGGGCAAAGGCGCATCTTTCGAGGTCAAGAGAATAAGGCTGAACGATGCGCAGTTCGAAATCAGCCCTGATACGGCTATTACATCCGAGATACTGGATATCCGATTTACGAGGAAGAGGCCGCGGAACGAATCCACGGTGAACGTAAACGGAGACATCTCAGTCTACGGCAACGGCATGGATGTTTCGGGGACCGTGAATCTAAAGCCCGGTGAAACGAGCGGTCGAATAAAGATCATTACGGACGGGTCCCGGCCGGGTTCGTCTTCGGACTCTCTCGTTTCTTCCCGGAATCTAAAGGGGGTTTCTGAGGTCACGTTCACGGCCGCTGATAAGATTGAATCACGCGGCGAGATATCTGTCTTCTCTCTTGATAGGGAAAGCGGCGTTTCCGGTGGAGCGCTCGGGAGCCTCAAATACGAGCTCGTATACGACAAGGATAAAGACACCGCCCATGTAAACACTCTCGCTTTCGACGTGGTGAACGTGATAAGCGGCGTCCTCGCGGGGGATTTGAAAGATATCACAGGCGGCCTCAGTTTCGATTTGAAAGGGTCTCTTGCTCAAGGCGATTTGACGGAGCTCTCGAAACGGGTTCCCGAGATCGATCCGGCAACCGTCACCGGAAATATCAGGTCCGATAATTTAAGGATAGACGGCTCGCTCGGCGGGAACGACATCAGGCTGACCGGAAATATTGTTCTCGACGGCATCGGCTTCGCTTTTGCAGATGAAAGTCTCCGGGTTTCCGGGCTCGGATGCGCTATGGACGTAAAGCAGTATTTAAGCGGCGGGTCCGGCTTCTCTTTCTCGTCGCGGGGAACGTGCACCGCGGGTGAGTTTGCCCAGAAGGATATGGGCACGATAAAGAACCTGACTGCGGGAGTAGATATAATTCTCGGCGGCCTCTGGAAGAGTAAAGAACTTTTATTCTCCGACCTGAACGGCCAATACATGGACGGCGCGGTGTCGGGCTC
>DATIET010000282.1:0-15685 GCA_035455615.1 Thermodesulfobacteriota bacterium | reverse complement strand
GTATCTTGACTACGACATAATCTATTGAAGGCTCGAAGGACGCCGGGGTGTACCGCGTGATGTCGTTCGGTATCTCGTCCAGCGTGTAACCGACCGCGAGCTTGGCCGCGATCTTCGCTATGGGGAAACCCGTGGCTTTCGATGCGAGCGCAGAGCTCCTGGAGACCCTCGGGTTCATCTCTATAACCACCATGCGCCCGTCGTCAGGGTCGAGCCCGAACTGAATATTGGAGCCCCCCGTGTCGACGCCTATCTCCCTTATTATCGCTATCGACGCATCCCGCATCTTCTGGTATTCCTTGTCCGTGAGCGTCTGGGCGGGAGCGACCGTTATGCTGTCCCCGGTATGTACGCCCATCGGGTCGAAGTTCTCGATCGAGCATATAATCACCACGTTATCCATAACGTCCCGCATGACTTCGAGCTCGTACTCCTTCCATCCGAGGACCGATTCCTCTATCAGAATCTCGCTCACGGGGCTGAGATCGAGTCCCGACTTGGCGAACTCCTCGAATTCCTCTTTGTTATAGGCGACGCTGCCGCCGGAGCCCCCGAGGGTGAAGGACGGGCGGATTATAACGGGGAACCCGAGCTCTTCGATTACCTTCCATGCGTCCGCCATCGTACGAGCGACTCCGCTCCTCGGGACTTCGAGCCCAATTTTCAGCATAGCATCTTTGAAGAGCTCCCTGTTCTCGGCCTTCTTGATCGCAGGCAGCTTGGCCCCGATCAGCTCCACCCCGTATTTGTCGAGCACGCCCGACTCGGCTAGGTCTACGGCGATATTGAGAGCGGTCTGTCCGCCCAATGTCGGGAGCATGGCGTCGGGCCTCTCCTTCTCTATTATCTTTTCGACTATCGCGGGTACGAGGGGCTCTATGTAAGTCCTGTCGGCGAACGTGGGGTCGGTCATTATGGTGGCCGGGTTCGAATTCACGAGCACGATCCTGAAGCCCTCTTCCTTTAGGGCTTTACAAGCCTGGGTGCCCGAATAGTCGAACTCGCAGGCCTGCCCTATGACTATCGGACCCGACCCTACCAGCAGTATGGTTTTTATGTCTTTCCGTTTAGGCATCTTAGCAAATAGGAATAAGAGTTAATATCTGATTAAACGAGACCATCGGGAGATACGAGTAACGCCTGAGCCCCGACCATGAAGCACCTGATTTATACCTGTGAATTTAAAATCTAGCAAATAGGACAGTTCTCAGATAATAGATAAAAGCCAATAATAACCGGGCGCTAAACCCCGTGCCCATCAGGATAACAAATGAAGTTTAATGAGTTACAGGCAGTCGGCGGCGGGAAGAAAAAACCGGCCCGGTCTAAGGGGTCGTCCCAGACTCGATCTTCCTTTGCTCGTCCCTCTTCCTGAGCTCGGTCATTACGTGGAACATGCGCTGGACCGAGGTGTACGATGAAAAGACGAGCATTAATATCAGCGCGAGCTTGAGCAGATAATCGTCCGGTCCGAAGCCGAACGCCCCGGCAATGATGTTGCCCAGGAAATTAAAGACCGAAAGCACCCCCAGGTAAACCACCCTCTCCGCCCTCTGCATGACGCCGACTTCGCATTTCACGCCGAGACCTTCCGCCCTCGCCCGGGTATAGCTAACCATAGTGGTGGAGACGAGTATCAGGAAAACAACATATGAAAAAATTGAGTCCCGGAAGAAACTGAGGAGACCGAGATAGATGAATGCTTCAGAAAATCTGTCGAGACAGGAATCGAAGAAAGCCCCGTGCTCACTGCTTAGACCCTGAGCCCTCGCGACGCGCCCGTCGAATATATCGAACGTCGACCCGGCGAGCACAAGGACCCCGCCCGCAAAAATCCATCCGTAGTGATAGGATATCCCCGTAATAACCGCGACTACGAGCGTGGACACCGTAAGGACATTGGGATGGACCCTGATCTTGAGCAGATAGTCCTCGATGGGAAGCATGAGCAGGAGCCACCATGTCTTTATGCCGCTTCCGACCAGCATTGTGGACTCAGGCCTTTTTTTGTTTTTAGACCTTTCCGTTATCTCTTCAGGGTGGGTCATCATACTCCGTTCCATAAATAAATGATACGACTATTTCGGGAATAACAATATCCGTTTTGGCTTTTTCAAGCAAGGAGGACCGATGTTAGAAAGGGATGTCCCGTGTCAGGCCTTCGAATGTCCGGGATCAATCGTCCTCGGCGACGTAAACGGTCTTTATACTTCGCTCTTTTCTTTTTAAGTTTTCTCCGAACGAGGCCGCCTCCTTCCTCGTTCCAAACCGGCCCACCCTGACCCTGTACCACGTGCCCTTTCCCGGAAGCTCGGCCTCGGCCACGAAAGCCTGATAACCCTTTCGCGTGAGCCTGTCAGCCAGTTCACGGGCGTCCCCCTTTTCCCTGTAGGATGCAACCTGCACCGTAAATTTCCCGCCGGGTACAGGGCCGGCAGGACTCCGCACCCCCGGATCATTTGCGGCATCCGGGAGACCCTCGTCAGTCGAACCGCCGGTGAACGAGGCCAGGAGCTGGCCCTCGAGCACGGCCGCCGTCGAGCCGCTCGGACCGACGCCCTGGACGTTTTCAACACCATTTCCGGGAGCGGGGAGGGTTGGAGATTCTTCTACCGCGACTTTTTCAGGCCCTATCTCGATCGTGGTTTCTTCCAGATATTCGCCGGTTCTCGCAGGCGGGGTGCTTTCCTGTTCCACGACCCGGGTATCCGCTTCAGCTGAAACGGGAGCTACGTTTATCGAGCCCTCGAGAGAGACCCGGGATTCCATCTGGTTTGCGAGTATTATCCTGATCTCTTCGCCGCTCCGGCCCGGGGCCGGAGCCTGCGGCTGCGCCGTGCGTTCCGCATGGGGTAGATTTTCCTCCGCTTTAATGCTCCTGAACTCGAGAGACCGGGTGGCGGGAGGGAGCTCCCTTTTCGTAATTCCAGTCCCGGACGACAGCTCATTCCTCTCGGCCGAAGCCGCCTGACCTCTCGGGGGAGCCGTACCGGAAGCGCTCACGACAGGGACCGCGTCCCCTTCCCCTATCTTCAAGACCTGAAGGCAGGTGAAAGGCCGCCTTACCTCCACATTCCGCTCGACCAGCACAACCTCCACAGACCCAATTACATCCGAGGGGCTCTCAAAGACGAGCTTCCTCGGGGACTCGGCGATTACGTTTGCCTTTTTACTCCCGATCTTAAAATCGGTCGTCGCAAAGTCCCCGTCGAAGGGACCTTTTATTTCAACAATCCTTCCCGCCTGACCTACCAGCGGGCACTGGTAATCATGGGGTGTCGGCTGCCCCTCAATCCCACGCCCGGAAGAAGACAGGCTTATAGGTACCGAAGCGCTGTCGATTGTCTTCATCGAGGCGTCTCTCAGAGTGAACTTCATATCGGTGCCGGCCGCGTTCCTCGGGACGGTAATTTTAATAGATTTTTGACCGGCGGGGACCTTGAAAAAGCTCGTTTCGATAATGTAGCCGCTCAGTATCCCGAGGTTGCTATCCATAACCTCCCGAGTGACCCCTCCGGGGTAAAGCGCAATCGAGGCTGAAACGGTGTCGCCGGCTGATATATCGTCGGGCAGGAATACCTTTATGATCCCCGCCTTCGCTTTTAACTCGACAATATGTACGCCCTTCGCCGCATTGTCGGAAAATGATGTAGCGGCATGGCCGAGGATAAGATAAACGAGCAGGGGAACGAAAAGTATTATGAATCGAAGAACTTGATCTCCTGTCATCACGTGCTTTATTCCGAACAGGGACGTGTTCATGGCGGCGTTAGTTATTAACCGTGATAAAAACCAATTTCACGCGTGGCTCCGATTTTTTGAGCGATTCGCCGTATGCTTTGGCGGCTTCGATATTGCCGAAGGTCCCTACTCTGACCCTGTACCAGTTCTTATTATCAGGCGACTTCATGGATTTTATAAATACCGGGTACCCCTTCGACTGGAGGGCGCTCGCAAGGCTGTTTGCCTGCTTCTGATCCTGAAAAGACCCTATCTGGACGGTATATACGCCGTCCGGATCGACCTGGGGTAAAGTCGATTTGGCGGTTTCCGTTTCTTTCTGAATCTCATTTTTTTTCTCAGGTCGTTTTTGTTCCAGCTCGCGTTCTATTTCACGGGTGATCTCAGCCAGCCGTTCGTCGGGCTTGACCGGAGCGGCCGTATCGGTCCTTTCGGGGGCTGTTGTTTTTATTACCTCTTTCACTGCGTCCTCTTCTTTCCCGATGTTCTTATTTTCGACTTCCCTGTTTTCTTCTTCGGCGGCGGGGACGGCAGGGGGCGGGCTCTCTATCCCCGCTTCATCAACGACCGGAGAAGGGCTCCCGGATATTTGCTCGGCCTCTTTCTCGGGAGCTTCCACGACCGGGGCTGGAGACGGCTCGGGCGGCACTTCGTCGAACCTTTTAGTTATCTTGAGCTCCTGCTGGCCAAGCCTTTTGCCGACGAACACGCCGAGACCGAAAACGACCACGAACAGCACGGTAAAAGCGAACAGGAACGAAAATACTCTGCCGCCTCCCGAAGAACTATCCCTCCGCATTTGTCACATCCTCTCAGGCGCTGATATGCCCAGCAGCTTCAGCCCGTTGCTGAGGACAATCTTCACGCACTTCACGAGATAGAGCCTTGCTCCGCTCACCGCATGGTCGTCTACGACGATCCTGGACTTATTATAGTAGGTATGGAAGTCGGAGGCTACCTCCAGGAGGTAATAAGCGATCTTGTGCGGTGCGAGCGACTCGGCCGAATCCTCCACTATATCGGGGTAGAGCAGCAGCTTTTTGACGAGATCCACCTCTTCGGGCTGCGAAAGCAGGGCAAGCGCGGACGAAGATTCCTGTATACCTTCTTCTTCCGCTTTCCTGAACAGGCTGCTGATACGTGCATAAGCATACTGGATGTAATATACGGGATTCTCGCTCGATTCCTTCCTGGCCAGGTCGAGGTCGAAGTCGAGGTGGCTCTCGGAGCTCCGCATGAGGAGGAAGAAACGCATGACGTCGGCTCCGACTTCACTCACCACATCGCGCATAGTGACATAGCTCCCCGACCTTTTCGACATCGAAACCTCTTCGCCTTTCCTCATGAGACGGACGAACTGGATGAGGACAACGTTTAATCTCGAATCGGCGAACCCGAGAGCGCTCAACGCGGCTTTCAGCCTGGAGATATGACCGTGATGGTCAGCCCCCCAGACGTTGACGAGTCTTTCAAAACCCCTCTCAAGCTTGTCGGCATGGTACGCTATGTCGGAGAGGAAGTATGTGGGGCTTCCGTCGCTCTTCACCAGCACCCAGTCCTGCGCATCCCCGTATCTGGTCCCGGCGAACCAGAGTGCGCCGTCCTTTTCCTCGAGCGCCCCTTTGTCGGCAAGGCGCTTTTTGATTTCGCCCAGCTTTCCCGGTGCGGCGCCGAACCCATGGATATTTTCCTTTTCGCTGTACCATACATCGAAATGAATGCCTATGTCCCCGAGGTCTTTACCTATGAAGCCGAGCAGCTTCTCCCGCGCGAAATCTCCGGAGAACGCCAGGGCATCGCGCGCCTCTCCCCCGAGCAGGGAATCGCCTTTGAGCCCCTTGATCTCAGCCGCTATTTCCTTTACATAGTCGCCCTTGTAACCGTCTTCGGGTATTTCCGCGACCTCGCCGAAAAGCTCCCTGTATCTCGCGAATACGGATTCTCCGAGAAGCTCCATCTGTCTTCCCGCGTCGTTAATGTAGAATTCCCTTGTGACCCTGTAGCCCGACGCCGAGAGGATGTTCGCCACCGTATCACCCACGACCGCGTTCCTCGCGTGTCCCATGTGGAGGTAACCGGTGGGGTTTGCGCTGACGAATTCGACCAGGACGCTGAGACCATTGCCGACGTTGGAAGTCCCGAATTTCTCTTCGAGCCTCGCAATCTCTTCGAGCTTGTTGACTATGGCTTCTTCCCTGACGAAGAAGTTTATGAAACCTGCCCCCGCGATCTCGATTTTTTTGAAGAGTATGTCTTTCTCGCCGGGTAGGTTCTCGATAATGAGCTCCGCTACCTGCCGCGGGCTCTTACCCATTTTTTTGGCGAGAATCATGGCGGTGTTTATCGAAAAATCGCCGAATTCCTTCCGTTTCGGGATACCGACTTCGACCTCGACGGGGAGGTCGGCCAGATTGATTTTCCTGCCAATGCTCTCGACCGACTGTAAAACGACTCTCTCTATATCTTCTTTCATATCGTTACGGGGAAATTACACCATATATCGCGGGGAGTTACAAGAAAACCCCATATGCCCGAGCGCGTGACCGGGCTAAAGACCGCTGCGGTTAGAACCGGGGGGGGGACTCGTCCGGGGATAGATGGGAGACGTCGTTAAGTTGCCTCACCTCTATGTTCCCGTTCAGTGAAACAATCAAATTCTTCGAGGCGGCCCGGAGGTTGAAATTGCGGAAGCCCCTGAGACCGACCCCGGTTATCTTGCAGAGGAGGGCCGTGATCGTGAGGTTATGGCTGACGGCGACGACGGTTTCACCCGCGTGGAGCCTGTTCAGTTTTTCAAATACGCTCCATGCCCTTTGCTCCACCTGAAGGAGCGATTCCCCTCCGGGGAGCATGAGGGTTTCAGGGCTCTCCCTCCATTCCCGGAGGACGTCCGCGTACCTGTCCCTGATCTCTTCGAAGAGTAATCCTTCGAGGTCCCCCTGATCCATTTCTCGGAGGTCCTTGTCTATATTGACATCGAGGTCGTGCTGTGAGGCTATCTGCCTTGCCGTGCGCAGCGCCCTCAGTAGGTCGCTCGAATATACGGCCCTGATATCGGCGTCCCTCAACGAATGGGCGAGCTCCTCTATTTGCCTCCTCCCGGTGTCGTTGAGGTCTATATCCGCAATACCCTGGCACCTGCCCGTCCTGTTCCATTCAGTTTCGCCATGACGTATGAGGATGAGGTTCAATATAGGGCCCCCGAAGGAAAAACCGAAACGAATTTTGAAGCAGGAACCATATTGACGACCATCAGTATGTCACGTTCTTAAACGGTACCAGCACGCCGCTCGTCTCCGCCTCTTTGGCGAACTCGGAAGGGGGCGGCGGGAGCGGGGCGGACTTATATATCGCACTGACGCTGTATTCGTCAAACGCCGGGTTGCCCGAGGACTGGTTCACCCTCACGTCGAACACCCTTCCGCTCTGATCGACCTTGAATAATATCATAGTCGTAAGACTGCCGTCCGTCGGCACGCCCGGCGGAATCCTCCAGTTCCTGCTTATCCTCTGATGGACTTTATCCTTATATATGTTCAATAAGACCGGATTAATGGATGAGCCGCTTCCTGAGCCCTCCCTGCTTAGAGACGAACCCTCCGACGGTTCACCGGGACCCGACTCCGATTCCCCGGGTATCTCCCCGGAATCGGCCATCGCAAGCCTCTGCTCCTCTCCCATCTCCTCGACGGGCTCTGAGCTCTCCTCGGACCCGCCCTTTAACTCCTCCAGAACCTTCTGTCTCTTGATGTCCTGAAGGACCTTGTTCTTTTCGCTCTCCAGGTTCTTTTTGCTGCTCGCCGTGGTTTTCTTCGTTTCCGCTTTCGGTTTTTCCGTCGGTTTGGGCTTTTCCGCTACTTCTTTCTTCTCTTCTTTTTTCGGCTCTTCTTTCTTAACTTCCTTCTTTACTTCTTTCTCTTTCTCCGTCTCAAGGGGTATGACTTCCTTCTTCTCGGGCTCCTCTTTCACGACCTCTTTAGGTTTCTCTTCTTTTACCGGCTCCTCTTTGGGCTCTTCCTTTTTTACCTCTTCCTTCTCGGGATCTTTAGGGGGTTCCTTTTTCTCGGGCTCGGGGGGCGGAGCTTTGACCTCCTCCTTCTTTTTGACTTCGGGAGGCTCTTCCTTGACGGGCTCCGGCTTCTTGGGCCCCTGCGGCTGCACCTTCGGACGGAACGGCTGACTCGAGTCCTGTCCGCCTCCGGGTCCGATGCCTGAAAGCGATACCTGTATCGGCCCGCTCGAGCTCGAATGGTTGGATGTGCCGCTGAATCCCCAGAACAGCACAAGGATCAGCACGGCCGCGTGGAGAGCGACCGAAAAAAATATTCCCCAAAAAGACGTGCCGCTCGATGTATCCTTATCTTCCGGTTTCATTTCCCCTCTCACCTCTGGTCATTCCTTCGGAACAGGCTCCGTGATGAGCCCGATCTTCTGTACCCCCGCGTTTCTTATCTCCGACATGACCTCGACAACCGTGCCGTAAGGGACGCTCGAATCGGCTCTCAGGAACACGTCCTCGTCCGTTAAATTTTTACCCCTCTCGGCCATGAGCTTTCTTATTTCTATCCTGAGCTGGTCGAGCGAATACCGCTCTTTTTCGATGAATATCTCCCCGGTCCCGTTGAGCGTGACGACGACCTTCCTCTCACGGTCGAGGGACGGCATGGGGCGGGACTCCGTTTTAGGGAGATTCACGTCCACCCCCTGATAGAGTATAGGGGTCGTGACCATGAAGATGACCAGGAGGACGAGCATCACGTCCACAAAAGGGGTAACGTTTATCTCCGACATCACGGAGCGTCCGTTATTCTTACCGGTCTGCATTCCCATTTTCTTATACCTTCTTGATGTATCTGTCCACGATGTTGAGGAATTCCGAGGAGAAGTTTTCCATTTCTATGTCTATCCTCTTCACCCTGCTGATGAAAAAGTTATATGCGATAACCGCCGGGATAGCGGCCGCGAGACCTATAGCGGTGGCGACGAGGGCCTCGGCGATACCAGGTGCCACGGCCTGGAGCGTGGGCACGCCCTGGCTCCCCGCGAGGCCGATGAACGAGGTCATTATCCCCCAGACCGTGCCGAAGAGGCCGATAAAGGGTGCCGCGCTCCCCGTAGTCGCGAGAAATATAAGCGAGCGTTCGAGCTTGGCGGTCTCGGACGCCATAGTCCTTTTGAGCGCCCTTTCGACGAGCTCGACCACACCGAGCTCGTTCACTATCACTTCCGTATTCGTCTTCGATTCGGCGCTCTGGGATGCGCCGCTCGCCCTCCTCAGCTTCAATATCTCCGTGTACCCGGCCCTGAACACCTCGGCGATTGGTCCGCCGATGTGTTTAGTCGAGGAGTAGAGGTTCCCGAAGTTGCCGCTCGCGTTATAGAGCTCGAGGAATTTCTCCGACCTCTTGGCCGCCCTTTTCAGGACGAAGGCCTTTGAAAAAATTATCGTCCATGAAATCACGGACATGATAAGGAGGATGAGCAGTACGACCTTCACGACCGGGCCCGCGTCGGTAATGAGGTTCATGACTTTTATCTGGCCGGCTCCGTTATTCGCCTGCGCCTCTAACAGTAGATATATCCAGTTTGTCATCTGTGTTGACCCGCTGATAAGGTGGATTTAGGGTTTGAATGAAAATCAACGCTTTTGATTGTTACATACGAATGAGCTGCATTTAAGATTCCATATTAAGTTTTCCATACTTAAAAACTAAAATCAAATACAATTCACAACAAAACCCTGAATTCTCCGAGTTTGTCGGTTCATCCTCCCGAGGTGTATAATTGTAATCTCGGAAAAAAGGGGGGAAGAAATTCCCGAAATTCAAAGGGAGGCCGGATAAGAGAATGATCAGGGGAGCAAGGTTCACAGGTTTGACGGCGATACTGCTTTTAATTACGGCTTCGTTCTCAGGCGCCGTCGAGGACAGGTACAAGGTCGTCATAGAGGAGAGCTTTTACGTGGTAAAGCCCGAGAACAGGGACAAGTTCCTCGAGATTTACAGGGAGAAGCTCTACCCCTTCTGGAGCGAAATGCAGAAGCGCGGGATCATAGTCGAGGAGTACAGGCTCTTCACCCAGCGGGTGCATACGCTCGAGCCGCTCTGGACGTATAAGACGGTCGTTAAATTCAAGAACTACGAGTCTATAGACAGGTGGCTCGGGCTCAGGGACGAGGTCTATAACAAGCTCTTTCCCGAGGGCGGCGGATATGAAAAGCCGAGGAAAGAGCTCGACCTCATTACCGAGGAGCACTGGGACGAGTTCATAAGGGAGCTCCCGCTCAACAAGCAGAATTAATCCCCGAAGAGACCCTTCTGCGCGCGGGGCGCGGACATGTTGAGGTGGGAATAGGCAAGCTGGGTGACCACCCTCCCCCTGGGAGTCTTGGCTATTAGTCCCTGCCGTATTAAGAAGGGTTCATAGACGTCTTCGATAGTGTCACTATCCTCGCTCACGGCAGCCGCTATCGAATCTATGCCCACAGGCCCTCCGCCGAACTTCCCGATTATAGTCTCGAGGATCGCCCTGTCGAGGTTATCGAGCCCGAGCGGGTCCACCTCAAGCATCTCCAGGGCAGAGGCCGCGACACCGGTATCTATCACACCGTCCGCCCTGACCTCCGCGAAATCCCTCACCCTCTTAAGTAACCTGTTCGCTATACGGGGCGTGCCGCGCGCGCGGCAGGCGAGCTCGGCGACCCCGTCGGGCGTGATCTCCACCCCCAGTATGCCGGCTGACCTCTTCAGTATCTCCTCGATCTCGCCGGAATTATAGTAATCGAGCCTGAGGTCCACGCCGAATCTGGACCTAAGCGGCGACGTCAGCAGGCCCGTCCTCGTGGTCGCACCGATCAATGTAAACCTGTTCACCGCAACCTTCATCGACCTCGCGGTCGGCCCGTCGCCTATCATGATGTCTATCTTATAGTCCTCCATCGCCGAATATAGGTACTCCTCCACTATGCGGTTCAGGCGGTGTATCTCGTCTATGAAGAGCACGTCCCTGTCTTCGAGGTTCGTAAGAATGGAAGCGAGGTCGCCCACCCTCTCTATAACGGGCCCGGATGTGGCGTAGATCCTCACGCGAAGCTCGTTCGAGACGACGTGAGCGAGAGTGGTCTTCCCGAGGCCCGGCGGGCCGTAGAGGAGCACATGGTCGAGCGCCTCCCCCCGCCTCCTCGCGGCTTCGATGAAAATTCCGACCTTTTCCTTTACCTTGACCTGGCCCAGATAGTCCTTAAGCCGGTCGGGCCTGAGGTTGATATCGAGGAGCGACTCTTCTTCCCCGTCTTTGGGGCTGAGCAGCCTTTCCGCCATTTCATGCTCCCGCTAATATGAATAATCCTAATTATATATGAATAGAACCCTGATAGAAATCCGCGCGGGGAAAGAAGCTCACACCCTCCTCATCACCTTGAGCGATTCCCTGAGAGCAGTCTCTATATCGCTCTCGCCGACCGATAATCGCTCGATCTCGGAAATATGCTCGTCGATCTCGGACTTCTTGTATCCGAGATTAAGGAGCGCGGAGACTACGTCCTCGAGGGTGCCCGCTTTCTTTACCGCTTCTCCCGGCATATTGAGCCCGGAGACCTTGTCCTTTAACTCCATATTCAGTCTCGATGCAAGCTTGGGTCCTATGCCCGGTATTTTCTTTTTGTCGAGGCCGCCCGACGACAGGGCGGATGCGAATTCGGCGGGAGAGATGTAGGAAAGAATATTTGTCGCGAGCCTGGGACCGACGCCCGCAACGCTTATAAGGAGCGTGAAAACTTCGCGTTCGTCATCGGTGTGAAAACCGAAGAGCTCGATCGACGAGTCCTTCATGCTCGTATGGATTTTTAATTCGGTCTCGCCCCCCGCCTCGGGGAGTCTGTAGTATGTGGAAAGGGGAACGGTGACTCCGTAGCCGACGCCGTTTACGTCGATTACCACCTTCCCGAGCGATTTTTGGGCAACCTTACCCCTTAGAAGGGAGATCATTTAGGGTGAAGCGCCTCCTCCTCTTCCGCGGCTCCGTGAATTCCTTGCCAAGCTTGGCCTCGATGCGGGAGAGATGTATGTGGCAGAGTGCGATAGCTACGGCGTCCGAAGCGTCTTCAGTCTCGAACCCGGAGACCCCGAGCATTATCGTGAGCATCCTCTGAACCTCCCTCTTGCTCGCACGCCCGCTCCCCGTGAGCGCGAGCTTGATCCTGGTCGGTGAGTATTCGAACACCGATATGCCGGAATTGGAGGCCGCGAGCAGCGCTACCCCTCTCGCTTCCCCGAGTTTTATTGCGCTCTTCGCGTTCTTCGCAAAGAATATATCCTCGACGGACATCGCCTCGGGCGAATGCTCGCCGATCACTTTTATGAGAGATTCGTATATTATTTTTAACCTTTGATAGAGAGGAAGGCCGTTCCCCGGCGCAATGCTCCCGCTCGCCAGGTGCTCGATATCCCCGTCGCGGGACTCGAGTACCCCGTAACCGCAAACCCTGGAGCCGGGATCGATTCCGATCACCTTCATATCAGGACGCCAGGCTCAGCATGAG
This sequence comes from Thermodesulfobacteriota bacterium, assembly GCA_035455615.1. GTDB lineage: Bacteria > Desulfobacterota_D > UBA1144 > Nemesobacterales > UBA2774 > 2-12-FULL-53-21. The sequence continues at coordinate 3,405 of DATIET010000282.1, read as the reverse complement.
GTCCTCGGATACGTCGAAGTTCGAATACACATTCTGAACGTCGTCGCTGTCCTCGAGCGCCTCCATGAGCCGGATCATGTTCTCCGCTTCCCTGCCTTCGATCTTTATGCTGTTCTGGGGGATCATCGTGACCTCTGCGTTCTCGTAGCCGAGACCCGCGTCCTGTATGGCGGACTTGACCGCTTCGAAAGACTCGGGCGGAGTGATCACGACGAGCTCGCTTTCTTCCGTAACGACGTCGTCGGCTCCCGCATCGAGAGCGATTTCGAAGACCTTGTCCTCGTCGACTTTGCTCTTCTCAAACGCGATCCTTCCCTTCATATGGAACATCCAGGAGACGCATCCCGATTCCCCGAGGCTGCCGCCGAACTTGGTGAATATCCTTCTTATGTCGGACACCGTCCTGTTCCTGTTATCGGTGAGCGTCTTGACGAGCACGGCGCTTCCGCCGGGCCCGTAACCCTCGTAGTTGAGCTCATGGTACTCTTCCCCGCCCATCTCTCCCGTACCCCGTTTGATCGCGCGGTCGATTGTATCGTTCGCCATGTTCTGGTTTTTCGCGGCCGCGATAGCAGTTCTCAGGCGCGGGTTGGCTTCAGGGTCCCCTCCGCCGTGTTTAGCCGCGACGGTCAGCTCCCGGATAAGCTTCGTGAAAACCTTACCCCTCTTAGCGTCTACCGCCGCCTTTCTGTGTTTGATATTCGCCCATTTCGAATGACCTGACATGGTTATATCACCTCACTTCCGAGTATTGAAATATACTATATAAGAATTCTAAGACATCGGGTAATGATTGGCAAGCCGCCCCGCCGCCCTTTATCTGACCCTCTTCACCGTAACCGTAAGGGGCTGAGCGCCCCCGATTTTAGTCGTTATCGTCGAGACCGGAGTCCCCTTGTTGATCTCACCGACGGTCAATATCTTGGTAGACGGGCTTATAACCTGACCGGTCAGCGAGCTGAAATCGAACCTTATTTCTGCATCATCGGGAAGGCCGAAGACCTCGGCGGTAATAGGGGCGGGGGTATCGATATCGGTTTCGGATACGATGATGTTGTAACCCCAGGCCTGTATATCGGAATTGATAAATGTGCCGCCCGGCTCCTTCAGGCTCACCCGCATCATACCTTCTTTGTTGACGATAGTCGCAGGGAGGTCCTGGAACTCGACCGCAGCCTGATCCGGCTTCATCGCGACGATGCTCCCGTTAATGTACTTGTCATCCGCGTTGTTAAGAACGCCGAGCTCGACCTTGCTCGGCTCGAGGATGTTCATGCGGGGAAACGAAAAAACGGTGCTCAGATATCCGAACTCGATGACGAGCTTTCTCAAGGATTTCAATACACCTCCCGACGGCGTTCCCGTCTCGGCGGGTTTCGAAATCTTCAATATGCCCTCGTCTCCCGACACGATGACACCGTAAGCGCCTGCTGCAGACTGAGGGAGGCTGAATTTCCGCCAGCCGTCGGTCATAATCCTGACTTCAATATCAACCTTCTGCCCTATGAGTCCGTTCTTGTCTATTGTCCTGACGGTAGAAACCTTCCCGGTATAGAGAGGATTGATGAATATCTCCCCGTCGAGCGACGTAAGCTCCACTTCCGTGTAACTGGGCGGCGCGTAAGATGAGGCGCCCTGGTCGTCGTCCACTTGTGCGATAAGCGTTTCGCCCTTTCCGCCGGAAGGCATTACAGCCGTGCGGCCCCCGGCCGAGACTGCATTCGGCTGGACGAAATACGCCAGAAACAGAGCCAGCGCCAAACATATCATGAAATAAGGTACGCGTGTCATAACACCCTCTATTTAAACAATATTTGCTCGTCGTGCGGAATACGGCTTCGCCCCGTCAGAATTTGATTATAGCATAAAGAGCCGGGTTTGTTTACCATCCCCCTGCCGCGCGAACAAAACAGCGGGGTTTTATTATTACCGAAAAATCTCACTTGACAAATTACACGCTTTACATGCATAATAATGTTGTCTAAACTTTAAGTGCAACTCAAAGAGAACTGACACTCATTTCCATAAATTCGTAAAGAGACAATTGCAGTAAATTCCTAAAAATAATGAGTCAAGGACTTATAACACATGGCTAGAGCAACCAAATTACGGGAAAAACCCGAAGACAAGGAAGTTTTGTCGGAACAATCTCATTTCCTCAACTTGAACGACATCAGAAACCAGAAGAGCGCAGAGCTCATGAAAATGGCGAGGGATCTCGAGATCGAAGAGACTTCGCGCATGACGAAACAGGACATCATATACGCAATTCTGAAGGCTCAGAGCGAGAAAGAAGGGGTTATTTACGCCGAGGGAGTGCTCGAAATTCTATCAGAAGGATACGGGTTTCTCAGGTCTCCTAAATACAGCTACCTTCCCGGACCCGATGACATCTACGTTTCGAAATCACAGATCCGCTCGTTCAATCTGAAAACCGGAGACACCGTAGGAGGGCAGGTAAGGCTGCCCAGAGAAGGCGAGAAGAACCTGGCCCTGCTGAAAATAGAAGAGGTGAATTTCGAATCCCCCGAAGTATGCAGGGAGAGGGTGGCTTTCGAGAACCGCGTCCCTCTTCACCCGGACAAGAAATTACTGCTTGAATACGACCCGAACGACTTCTGCACCAGGGTGCTCGACTTATTCATCCCCATCGGCATGGGCCAGAGGGGATTGATAGTGGCCCCGCCGAGGACCGGTAAAACTATACTGCTCCAGAGGATAGCAAACGCGATCACGAGAAATCACCCGGAAGTCGCGCTCATAGTGCTTTTGATCGATGAGCGCCCGGAAGAAGTAACGGATATGGAACGGTCGGTCAACGGGGAAGTTGTGAGCTCGACGTTCGACGAGCCGCCCCAGAGACACATCCAGGTAGCCGATATGGTGCTCGACAAGGCGAAGAGGCTCGTGGAGCACGGCAAGGACGTCGTAATCCTCCTCGACAGTTTGACGAGGCTCGCACGCGCAAGTAATACGGTTACGCCCGCAAGCGGCAGGGTGCTCTCGGGAGGTATGGAGGCAAACGCGCTCCAGAGACCGAAGAGGTTCTTCGGCGCGGCCAGGAACACGGAGGAGGGCGGTAGTCTGACCATTATCGCCACGGCGCTTATAGATACCGGCAGCAGGATGGACGAGGTCATATTCGAAGAGTTCAAGGGAACGGGCAACATGGAGGCGTACCTCGACAGGAGGCTTGCCGACAAGAGGGTGTTCCCCGCGCTCGACCTGCAGCGTTCAGGCACGAGGAAGGAAGAGCTACTACTCTCCGCGGAAGTACTCAACAAGGTATGGCTGCTGAGAAAGGTCCTTAGCCCGATGAACACCGTTGAAGCGATGGAATTCCTCCTCGACAAGATGAGCGGAACGAAGTCGAATAAGGAATTCTTCAACATGATGAATTCCTGA
>DATIET010000281.1:0-8617 GCA_035455615.1 Thermodesulfobacteriota bacterium | reverse complement strand
CTTGCTCCCGCCGGGCCTGAGCCCGAGGTCGACCCTGTAAAGGAATCCGTCCTCCGTCACTGCGCTCAAGGTCCGGGTCGCCCTTTCGCCGAGCCTGAAAAACGGGTCCGGGTCGCCGTTGTCCCTGTAGATGTAGATGAGGTCCACGTCGGAGCTGAGATTCAGCTCCCTTCCGCCCAGCTTCCCCATTCCCAGCACGACGAACTCGCCCGCCCCGTCGGTCCCGAGCTCTTTCCTGTGGTATGTGACGACGGCTTCGATCACGGCGCACGCGAGGTCGGAGAGCTCTTCCATCGTGTCAGGGAAAGGGGCTTCGCCGGTTATGTCCCTGTACGCGATCCGCGCGAGCTCCCTGTATTTATATTGCGTGAGGCGCATCTGAAGGTCCGCCTGCGATTGGGAGGAATCCGTTATCCGCCGCGCTTCCTCCGAGAAAAGGGAGGGTTCTTTTTTCGATTTCAGTATTATTGGCGAATCGAGGTAATCGAGTATTCCGGGGTCCCGCAGTATAGCCCTTCTCAGGAACGAGCTCCACGAGGCGAGGAGCTCGAGTATGTCCTTCTTCGCGGACGGTATGTCGCGATGGAGTTCTCTGAAACGCTCTAAAGCGGTACGGGCGTTATCGGGGTCGGGTAATGCTCTATTCAACGTTTATTTTCCTGCTTCTTTTTCCGCGCGTCCCTTTCTGTCCGCCTTTCCTCCGCTCCTTTATCTCTTCCCCCGCTTTTTTGACGAGCTCGAACCCCTTGCTCACGGCCTTGAACGGGAGCTCGCAGACGAACTTCCTCCCCTCTTCCTTCTCGAGGAGCTCCTTTACGCCCTTGATTGCAAAACCCGTGCCCACGACCATCTCCGTCGCGCTCACGATGAAGTGCTCGCCGGCCTTGCCGAGGTCGCTCAAATCGACCTTCGGCCCGCCCCCTTCCGCACCCGGTGTTTTCCGCTGCCTTCTAGCCATCTTACCCCCTCGCTTGCCGGGCCTCAGCCAGAACCCAGATAACGACCCGACACCGAAATTTTACCAGAAATAAGGGGCGGTGTTTATAGGAGGCGGAGAATCAGCGTGGTTGTACAATTTCCGCTCAATTTCTTCATCCGACCCTACAATCTACTCCGGAATTGTAGGAGCGGCTTCCAGCCGCGACACACATTGTGTGTTTCTACGATTCCTTCCAACTCCACTGCTTAATCCGGCAACTTAACCAATCGCGTTCATCCTGAGCTTGTCGAAGGATGCATCGCACCAGGATGGTGCTCCTACGAAATTAGAAATCACCGTCAGTAGAAATAGCATCTTCCCCTCAACTAAAATTATATGGATCGACGTCCACGGAAATCCTCACGTCTCCCGTGACGTTCGATATGAGCTTCCTTAGTTTTTTGGTGAAGCTGCGCAGCAACCCCGCATTCGTAGATTTCAGAAGCATCTGGAACCTGTACCTGTTCCGGATCTTGCTCACGGGGCAGGGCGATGGACCCAATATAGTCAGCGCGCCCGGCTTGAGCCTGGAGACGAGCCTCCGCGCGGTCTCGCCCGCCCTCGTAGCAAGCTCTCCCGTCTCCCGCTCGCTCTTTCCCGTGAACCTTATATTCACGAGTCTGGAGAAAGGCGGATAGCCGAGCTCTTCACGTAATTTCAGCTCCTCTTCGAGGAAACCTTTGCTGTCCTGTCTAACGGCGTGCTCTATGCTCGGGTGCTCCGGGTTGTATGTCTGAACTATCACCTTCCCCGGCGTATCCCCCCTCCCCGCCCTGCCCGCGACCTGCGTGACGAGCTGGAACGTCCTTTCGCCTGAGCGGAAGTCGGGAATGCCTAACGCCATGTCGGCGGATATGACGCCCACGAGCGTCACCCCCGGAAGGTCGTGCCCCTTGGCCACCATCTGCGTCCCGATGAGGACGTCTATCTCCCCGCGCTCGAGCCTCCCGTAGAGGGTAAGCAGGCTCTTCTTCCCGGCCACGGTGTCCCTGTCCATGCGTGCAGCCTTCGCCTCCGGGATGATGCGCCTGAGCTCCTCTTCCACCCTCTGTGTCCCGATGCCGAGCCCCTGCATGGATTCGCCGCATTTCCGACACGCTCCCGTGAGCTTCTCCGAGAGGCCGCACATATGGCACCTCACAGAATCCTCACGCGCGTGATACGTAAGGGAAACAGAACAATTGGGGCACTTCATTATGTCCCCGCACGCGGGGCATATAATGAGGGTCGAATAACCTCGCCGGTTAAGGAAGAGTATCGTCTGCCTGTCGTGCCAGAAGTTATCTACGATCTCCTCACGGAGCCTTCCCGAGAATACGGCCCCGCCTTCGTACTTCATGTCGGCGATTTCGACCGCAGGAAGGGGCCTGTCCTCTACCCTGAGCGGAAGAGACAGGTATTCGAACCTGCGCTTGATAGCGTTGTAGTATGATTCAACGGAAGGGGTCGCCGAGCCCAGTACCACTACTGAGTCCGTCATCCTTCCAAGCACGAGGGCGAGGTCCCTCGCGTTATAGCACGGGGTCTCTTCCTGCTTGTATGTACTCTCGTGCTCCTCGTCTACGATGATGATGCCGACGTTCCGGAATGGAGCGAATACCGCGGAGCGCGCGCCTATCACCACCTTCACCTCGCCGCGGCTCGCCATGCGCCAGGAGTCAAACCTCTCTCCGTCCGAGAGAGCGCTGTGTATGACGGCGACGCTCTTTCCGAACCTCGCCCTGACCCTCTTTACGAGGAGCGGCGTGAGGGATATTTCGGGCACGAGGAGTATAGCCTCCTTACCCTTCCCGATGACCTCCTCTATCGCGCGGAGGTACACTTCCGTCTTCCCGCTGCCCGTGACGCCGTGGAGTAAGAACGGCGCGAACTTTCCTTTATCGATAGCGTCTTTTATTTTCCCGCACGCGATCTCCTGGTCTATCGTGAGGGCGGGCTTACTGTCCCCCTTTATCTCCATCCCCCCGAACGGGTCCCTCGATATTTCCTCGTGCTCCGTTACGATGAATTTATTTTCTTCGAGCCACGCGAGGTGCGCGCTCACGTTCCCGAATACCTCTTTGAGATCGTCGAGGGGGACCCTGCCGTTCCCGATAACGAACTCCAGGATCTGCGATTTGGTCTTCTTTCTTTTTAACAGCGGGTCGCCGGGCGTCGCACCCGGAGCGGCCGATATTATCTTTTCGGTCTTTATTTTCGGATCCGATTTCAGCTCGTACGAGAACTCGACGAGCCCCCTCCTCCTGAGTGAGTTGATGAGCTCCGTCGACGTGTTCTCGACGAGAGACAGAAGCTTCTGCGAGCTTATCTCTCCGGAATTTAAAACGGTCTTGAGCACGAGGATTTCCTGCCCGGTGAGCCTTCCGTTATCGAGCACTCTCTTTCCGCCGTCCGTTATTTTAATAACGCGCCTCACGCTCACGCCGAGCCCGCCCGGGTGCGCCGCCTTTAAAACTATTCCGAGGGAAGTCATGTAGTAGCCGGCCGTCCACTTCAAAAACGCGAGCCGTTTCTCATCGAAGAGCGGCTCGTCGTCGATTATATCGAGCGCGTCTCTAAGCTCGACGCCGGGCGGAGGCTCGCCGGGCCCGATTATGAAACCGATCGACCTCCTGTTCCTGAACGGGACGAGGACACGCTTTCCGAGCATGATCCCCTCCCTAAGATGCGCAGGGACGCTGTATGTATAGAGGGCTTCCCCCGGCACAGGGACCGCGACCTGGATGGTTTCACTCATTTACACGGGAGTCTAATTGTTTTCCCCATTCCGTGCAATAGTGCGGAGGCGGGAGCCCCCGGACATTTATATTTGCACACACGAATCCTCTAATCCGGGTAAGCTCCCCAAAGGATTTATAAAGCTGCACGCGGCCGGCGTTCCGTGAGTCTGACAATAAAGAGGAATATCCGTTCCTAATATTTTGTTTCAAATTTCGCAGATAACTCTCAAACCTCGTTGGCAAATTTCTCAATCCCCGGACGCGCCGCGAATATGCCCGGAGCCTCCACGAAGTTAAAATAAACAATTTAAGTTTCGGATGTTGACAACTTCAATCACAGCAAATATGATTTAACTGAACCGGCACTACAGGCCGGCCGGAACGTTCAATGGGAAGGTTGGACAGGCTCCTAAACAAGGCAGACGATTATAAGGAAGCGGGCCGCTTCGAGGAAGCTCTCAAAGAGCTTGCGAAAGCGGTTAAGATAGCCCCGCGCGACCCGGACGTTTATCTTTCCTTCGCCCTCACCTACGACGCGATGGAGGATTTTCAATCATCCGTGTCTTATTTCAGGAAGGCCGTCGAGCTCAACCCCGAAGACCCCTACATATGGACGCAGCTCGGTATAACGCTCTCGAGGATGGGAAGGCAGGGAGAGTCCCTCCGCGCGTACGATGCGGCACTCGAGCTCGACCCGGAATACGTCATCGCGAAATGGCACATGGCGCTGACCTACAGGTCGATCGGACTATACGAAGACGCGCTCCGCTACTTTCAGGAATGCAGGGATTCGGACGCCGATATCGAATACATTAAAGACGAGATCGGTTATCAGACCGGCCTCTGCTATTTCGACATGGGGTGGACCAAAGAAGCCCTTTACGAATTCAGAAAACATCTGGAAGCCTGCCCGTCCGATACGTGGGCGCACATGTCGGTCGGGAACTGCTATTTCGACTTCGGATGGATAGACGAATCCGCCGCCAAATTCAAGGAGGTCATCTCTCTCTCGCCGGAATTCATACCTGCATACAATGCGCTCGCGCTGTCCCTGGCCGAGAAGGGCTGGTACGACGAGGCGCTCGACGTGCTCAGGACAGCGCTTAAAATATCTCCCGACGACGAAACTATTAAAGACAACATGGACTATATACAATCGCTCAAGGAAGACGACGACGGCGCAAAGGGCGTCATACTCCTTGGCTTGATCCTCCAGCTTTTAAAGAGAAAAGAAATTTCCGACTGAGCTGAAACTGGGCTCATGGAATAAATTCCTCTACAACCGATCTGCCGGCGAACTCCCTGCCCTTCTCCGTCAGCCTGAGGCGGCCGTTCTCCGTCAGCACCATCCCTCTTTTTACGGAATAACCGACGACGCTCTTCGCGAACCCCTCCTTCCACCTGAGCGTTTCCTCGATGTGTCCTACCTCCGATTCACGCGACTCCTCGGGAGTCCCCTCATGGTTGAGGAGGTGTATGACGAGCACCCTGCCCGCGAACTCGCGCTTCTGGCGTCTCCTCCTCCGTGCAATCGCCGCGAGACCCCGCTCGGGAGCCAGGAGGAATACAACGAGGAAGATGAGGCCCGAAATGGAGGCCATCGAGCCCGCTATGTTGGCGTCGAGGAGTATCGCGGACCAGAACCCCGAGACCGCGCTCAGCACACCTATAAGGGCGCTCAGGATTATCATGCGCGGGAGCCTGTCGGTAAGGAGGTATGCCGCCGCAGGGGGCGCGATCATCAGAGCGACCACGAGGATCGATCCCACTGCGTTGAAAGCCCCCACGGCTGTGACCGATACGAGCCCCATGAGACCGTAGTGTATGAGTCCCGGCGTGAAGCCGAGCGCCGCGGCGAGCCCGGTATCGAAAGTCGCGACCTTGAGCTCCTTATAAAAAACGAGGATAAATGCGAGATTGAGGAGCAGGATCACACCCATGACATATATCGATGCGGGACCCAGATCGCGGCCGTATATAAACAGTCGATCAAACGGGGCGAATGCGAGCTCCCCCAGAAGGACCGCATCGATGTCGATGTGGATATTGTATGCGTAGCGGGAGATGAGGATAACGCCAATACTGAAGAGGAGCGGGAATACGAGTCCTATTGAAGCGTCCTCTCTCACGAGCCCGGTCTTGTTGACGAGCTCGACGAGGCTCACGGTGAGCACGCCTGAGAGCGCTGCGCCTATGATGAGGAGCGGCGATGAGATGTCGCCTACGAGGAAGAACGCGAGCACTATGCCCAAGAGGATGGCATGGCTTATCGCATCGCTCATCATCGCCATTCTCCTGAGCACCAGGAACACGCCCGGCAACGCGCACGCCACAGCAACGATCGAAGCGATCACCTGGATCTCTATCTGCTCACCGCTCATCCGACATTCCGCTCCTCTCGCTCATCGTCTTTTCAGCTTCCTCAAGACCCGCTGTCGTAAGCGCCCATTCCCCGGGTCTCACGGCGCGGACGAGACCCCTCTCGCTCAGTATTTCGAGGCTCTTCTCGACGCCGCCCTTACCGGCGCTCATGAGCCTCAGCACCGAGAGCGAATGCGCGTGTCCGGGGTCATTGTGCTCGAGCGCAAGGGAATAGAGGTCTTCGAGAATCCCTTCGAGACGCAGCCGTCCCCTTTGTCGTCTCTCCCTCCACCATCTCCAGAGGATTCCCCTCCTGGGAGCCAACAGCATCGAGACGATGACTATGACACTGACCGAGACCACTATAGTGGGTCCCGTGGGGAGTCTCGGGACACTCGCGCTAAGCAATGCGCCGCTAATTCCCGCGAGAGCGCCGAAAAAGGCCGAGAGGATTATCATGATGCCGAGGTTGTCCGTCCACTGCCGGGCCGAGGCGGCGGGGGCTACTATCATAGCGCTCATGAGCACTACCCCGACCGTCTGGAGACCCAGCACTATCGCTATGACTATCAGGGTCGTAAGGATTATGTCGAGTATTCTCACCGGGAAGCCGAGCGTCGAGGCGAAATCCGGATCGAACGAGAGAAGCTTGAACTCCTTCCAGAGGAGCATTGTTATTAATATTGCGGAAACGCCCAGTATCCCCATCGTGACGACGTCCCTCTCGAGGAGCGCCGCCGCCTGCCCGAAGAGGAATTTGTCGAGACCGGCCTGGGTCGCGTCGGGCCGCTTCTGTATGATTGTCAGCAGCACGAGACCTAAGCCGAAGAAAACGGACAACACCATGCCGAGCGCGGTGTCGTACTTAACCCTGGTCGTGTTCACTATGCTCATTATGAAGAGAGTTGCGACCCAGCCCGCAGCCGCGGCGCCGACTATCAGCACGAGGGGCATCTTGCTCCCCGTGAGCAGGAACGCGAGAGCGATTCCGGGAAGCGCGGCGTGGGACATCGCGTCCCCGAGGAGGCTCTGTTTCCTGAGGACGGCGTAAGAGCCGAGCGCCCCGCTCACGATACCGAGTATTGCGGATCCGAGCGCAATCGTTCTGAGTGTATAATCGAAAAACAAATCCGAGAAAAGCCCCGGGACATCCACGTCAGATTCCCCTTTCTCCGGTCCTCTTTTCAGCCTCCGGAGCGCCGTTCGGTTCCCCGTGCCTCAGGAACGAGACGCGCCCGCCGTACGTGAGGCGGAGGTTCTCTTCCGTAAACACATCCCTTACGGGCCCACTTGCGATGAGCCGCACGTTAAGGAGCGCGGTCCAGTCGAAATACTCGGGCACCGTCTGGAGGTCGTGGTGCACGACGACGACCGTCTTTCCCTGAGCTCGGAGCTCCTGGAGCAGCGAGACTATCGCCCTCTCCGTAGTAGCGTCCACTCCCTGAAAGGGCTCGTCCATCAGATAGACCAGGGCGTCCTGCACGAGAGCCCTCGCGAGGAATACGCGCTGCTGCTGCCCTCCCGAGAGCTGGCTTATCTGCCGCTCGGCATAGCGGGACATGCCGACCTTCTCGAGCGCGGCGAGCGCCATATCGAGCTCTTGCCTTCCCGGCCTCTTGAGCCATCCGAGAGCGCCGTACCGCCCCATCATAACGACGTCCTTCACGTTCGTCGGGAAGTCCCAGTCGACGCTCCCGCGCTGAGGGACGTATCCCACGAGGCGGCGCTGCTTTTGGTAACTCTCCCCGTATATGAGCACCTGTCCGGCAGCAGTATTGACGAGGTTAAGCACTGCCTTGATCAGTGTGGTCTTACCGGCGCCGTTAGGCCCTATTATAGCCATGAGCACTCCCGAAGGCACTGTGAGGTCTACGTCCCACAGGACCGGCTTCTCACCATAGGCGACCGTGAGGTCCTCAACAGTTATTGCCGCTTCCCTGTTCATATCTTTATTCTCTCAACTGTTTTACAATCGCACATATTAATCCTTGCTCCTCTAGAGCGCATGTGAAAAATCAGCTCTCGGTCACGACTGCCCCCCGTTGAGGAGCGCGCCTACTATCGTATCTATATTATGGCGGACCATCCCGATATATGTCCCGTCCGGGGTGCCGGGGTTGCCCATCGCGTCGGAGTATAGCGAGCCGCCGACCTTCACGTCGAACCCCTTCGCCTCGACCGCAGCCTGGACGGCTTCGATAAATTTCGGGGGGACAGAAGACTCGACGAATATGGCCGGTATCCTCCGCTCCACTATGAACGCCGCGAGGTTCTGGACGTCCTGTGTCCCCGCTTCAGACACGGTGCTTATACCCTGAAGCCCTCTCACCTCGAATCCGTAACGCCTCCCGAAATAACTAAACGCGTCGTGCGCCGTTATCAGAACCCTCTTATCCTCGGGGAGGAGATTCGCCTTGGACTCCACGTATTCGTTGAGCTCAGCAAGCTCAGCCAGATACGCCTCCGTATTCGCCCTGTACTCGATCGCGTTTGCAGGGTCGGTCGATATCAGCGTATCCCTCACGGTCTCAACCGCTTTCATCCACATGGTAACGTC
>DATIET010000280.1:0-9747 GCA_035455615.1 Thermodesulfobacteriota bacterium | reverse complement strand
CGTCCGGCCTCAGGCTGAAGTCCTTTAAGGCGATTTCCCCGAGCGCGCCCGACCCGTCGTACGGGGTGTAGTCCTCGAGGCTTACATCGTTCAAATGATACTTTTTATCGGCCCTTATCCGCAAGTAGCTCGTATTGAGGGCGACCATGTAGAGCCAGGTCGAGAATTTCGACTCACTTCTGAACGTGCCGGCCTTTGTCGCGAGTATGAGGAACACCTCCTGAAGGACGTCCTCGGCGTCAGATGGGTTTCGCATTATCCTGAGCGCTGTCTTGTAGATCCTGTCCGCGTATCGGTCGACGATCTCGGAGAAGGCCTTCTCGTCCCCCTCCTCCACGAATATCTCGACCAGCTCCTCGTCCCGGAGCTCTTTATAATCCGGCTCCTGAATGCCGTTCGGGTTTTCACTGCCGCGAAGGACAGCACAATTGTATTTCGCATTACACTGCATCAGAGTTTCCTCCTTGCTTATAAGGTATTCAGCCCCGGAGGCCGTCCGTAATCTTCTCTAGCGTAAAGTCTATCAGCCGCTCCTTATCGGCCCACGGGAAATTCGCGTGGGTTATGAGGAGAGAGGTCACCCCGTGAACGACCATCCACAAAGTCTGGGTGGCGGTTTCAACGTCCGCGTCCCGGAACTTCCCCTGCCTGACGCATTCCTCCACTATCTTTCTCAGATAGCCGTAAGCCCGCATCCCCATCGAGCCCTCGCGGAGATATTCTTCAGGGTCCTTGTCCGGCCTCAGATTGAGCATGAACGTCACCTTGTAGTCGTTCGGGTATTTGAGCCCGAATTCTATATAAGCCCGGCCGCATTTCTTCAAAGCCGTGACCGGGTCGCCGAGGTCTCCGCCTAATGTCTCGAACATCTCCACTAACTTTACGAACGATTCTTCGCACAAGTTTTGGACAAGCTCCGCCTTATCGTCGAAATAAATGTAGATCGTCGTGGGCGAGTACTCGATCTTCTCGGCAATCTTGCGCATGGATACGTTCTCGTAGCCTTCCTTGATGAACAGCTCCCGCGCCGCGTCCAGAATCTCCTGTCTCACTTGCTGCTTTTCCCGCTCCCGCCGTTCTTTTACGCCCATTGATTCGGTTATCCCCTTTACGTTGATAATTAACTTAACACTGTTAATTATATTAAGAGTGTTCACAATGTCAAGCACTTTTTTTAAAGGCGGACGATGAGGGGGATCGTGCAGACGGTGCTGATGAACGCGTCGAGTAATTCCCCGATAAATCCCGCTTGACCCGCCCATTCCAAAATTCTATAATTGTTACATCGGTCTTCTCCGACAATGGCAAACCATGCGAAAGTGTGGGACGCAAAGCCAGCGGCCTAAGTTCCGAAAGGGATATGGCGGCAGGGTTGCCGAAGCGGAAGCTGCATTCCTAACGGGGATTTTCCTCCGCCTCAAGTTCCATCTCGACTGGCTGCCTCCGGCGTAAGCCGATTAGAGGATATGTAACGGACGCGCGCTCATTCCGTGCGCCGCCCGAGCATCAAAAAATCCGTTTTAAGGGGAATGCTATGGCCACTGTAAAGAGGATTACAGACCTTACGGACTACGCGTCCGTCCTGCCTTATTCGAGCGAGCTGTTCGGGATTTATCAGCCGCTCCTCGGGTGGAAATCAGTACGCATCAAAGACAGGATCGAGAAGGGCTATGAGACCGAAAAGCCTTACATCATAGACAGGTTCAAAAACAAGTTCGCGGGGCTCGTGGACATCACCTACAAGCCCGACCGGCAGATCGAGATCAGGATAAAGCCGGGCGCGCTCCAGGCAGGAAAGCTCCGCTTGTACGATTCCGTCGTTCTGGAACAGATTGCGGCGAAGCTCCCTCCCTACGAGGAATACAAGCCCTCCGTTTGGGCCAGGCTTATAACGCCCGATCACGTGGACGCGCTCTTAAAGAAAGACGTGACCAAGACCTACACAGACCTTTACAAGAGCCTCGGCAGGGAAGCTACCGGGATGATGATGAGCCGCTCCGCTGCATCACCCGCGGGCGGGGATGACGCCGGTCTCATCGAGCTCGGGGCGTTCGAGCAACAGCTGCAATACGAGTCTTCCGTCGCCGGGGCGCTGCTTCACCTTGTAAAAGAGAAGGGCCACGACGCGCTCGAAGAGATTTTTTACTCCACGAGAGACACCGCAAATGAGGTTTCGAAGCTGATCAAAATGCTGGCGGCTAAAAACGGGGCTGAGGCCTACCTCGACATCGAGAGCCTGGACCCGAGCCAGAAGGAGCACATCCAGGCCGTGGCGCTCTCGCCTATAAGCGTTGTGCACCTCTTCAGGCAGTACTTCTTCGAGCTGGACACGTTCCTCGGCACCCCGGTGAGCCACGTATGGCTGAGCCCGGGCTCCTCAGTCGAGCTGATAGAAGTGCACACGAGGCGGACGGTCGTCGAGAAGACGCTCGAGACGACGCTCGACATACTTACGAAAGCCGAAACTTCCACCACCCAGCAGGACGAGATATCGGACGCCGTAAAGGAGAACAACCAGCAGGACGTGAAGTTCGGCGCGAGCGTCAAGGCCTCCTACGCCTCCATAGAGGCCACATCGAGCTTCGACTATAGCAGGTCACAGCAGCAGGCGCGCGAGCAGACTCACAAGCGCACCCGGGAGCAGACCGAGAAGCTCTCGTCCGAGATAAGGAAAAATTTCAAATCGACTTTCAAGACGGTTACCGAATTCACCGACCAGTCGAGCACGAAGCATACGCTCGCCAACAGCACGCAGGAGCTCATCAATTACGAGCTCCGCAGGAAGATGAGGCAGGTGGGCGTACAGGTGCAGGACATAGGCACATTCCTCTGCTGGCAGACCTACGTCGACGACCCCGGCAAGGAGCTCGGGCTCGCAAAGCTCATACACATCGCAAAGCCCGCCGAGCTGGGCGCCATACCCCACCCGGAAGAGATACCGACGCTCCAGCCGTTTCAGGAAGAGAAGATCGTGACGGTGCCTTTCATATCCGTCGCTCACGACGCGGATAACGAGGACGAGGTTTATAAAGACGGTGTCGAGGTGGACGACTCGGAGTTCATGGGGGAGCTCGAAAAAATCAAGGCCGACTTCGTTCAGGAATTCGTCTCGCCCAAGTCGGGCTATCAGCTCACGAACGTCGAATTCGACGCGCAGGGCAAGCCCGTGCAGGTCTCGCGGAGGGGCGGCATAACCAACGCAGGCGGCAAGGCGTCCTTCACCCTTCACCTGGACATGGCCGATTTTCAGGGGCAGAACAGCCTTCAGGTCAAGATCATTCTCCACTGGTCTCCCGGGCCGGGTGCGAACGACGCGATCAACGCGAAGAACGCGGCCAACCTCGCCGCGTTCAAGGAGAAGGAGAAGGCCGAGTACGAGAAGGCCTTCGTCGAAAACGTGAAGGACAGGGTGACGAAGGCGAGCAAGATAACGACCCGCCCGAGTGAGGAGCTGAGGGAGGAGGAGAGGATAGTCGTTTACAGAAGGCTCATTCAGGAAATGCTGCTGCACGGCGTCACGCTGCCTGACGACAGGACGCGGCACGTCGTTTCAGAGCTGATTAACTCCATGTTCGACGTCGACAAGATGCTCTACTTCGTCGCCCCCGAATGGTGGCGGCCGAGGCTCCACAGGAGCAGGCAGCAGCTGGGCGAGACGCCGCCTCAGGTCAGGACGACAGCCGCTGTCGGGAAAATGAGCACTGTTAACGCGCTCCAGAGGGGGTTCGTACACAAGGTCGTGACGACGACGGTCAAGTCCAAACCCGACGTAATGAGCGCAAGCTCCGTTGGATGGGGCGGTATAAACGACGTCGAGAGGGACAACTACTACATCACGGACGAATCCGAGCCCGCTAAGCTGGGGAGCTCCCTCGGGTGGCTTTTACAGCTCGACGGCGACAACATGAGGAACGCTTTCTTAAACGCCCCGTGGGTGAAGGCGGTGATACCGATAAGGCCGGGAAGGGAGGAAGCGGCGATAAACTGGCTCAAGGGTGTTGAGGGCATGAACGGTATAACGGACGACGTCATCTACCATTCAAGCAACCCCGGCGAAAAGGACATCAACGGGAACCCGCTCGACGGGCAGAAGATGATAGACGTGCTAATGGACTTAGCCAAAAAAATAAAGAAGAAGTATCAGGAAGGGATCGAGACCGGGAAATACCCCAAGCAGGACGAGGTCTCCGACCCCGCTCTCGTGGACGAGGAGAGCGTAGTCACGGCGACCCCCATCGACAGGGTGTACGAGCACGGCTTCTACCCGCTCCAGGGGGGCTTCAGGGCGAATGTCGGTAAGAACTACGAGATATTCGACCAGTGGATCGAGATACTGCCTACGGACCAGATCGTGCCCGTAGAGGTGAAGTACGATCCCAAGACCGGTAGACAGGTACTTTAAGCGTCGGAAATGGCTAGTAAATGGTCAAAGATAATCTCCGGCGCCACCGGCAATAAGGCGGAGTATCTCGTCGACGGCACGGCTTCGTTTAAAAGCATCGCGGACGCGATAAAGACCGCCAGGACAGACGAGCACTACATCTACGTCATGGGCTGGATGCTTGACGCCGGGCTCGAGCTTATAAAAGGCGACCCGGGCTCGGCATTCATCAAGCTCCTCGAGGATGCGGCCAAAAAGAGCGTCGAGATAAGGGTGCTCGTCTGGGATAACCCTATTCCCAACGCCAATCCGCCCGAGAGCTACATCCAGATGAACCGGGACAACATACCGAAGCTGAACAAGCTCCCGAATACCGCGGCGTTCATCGACGACAACACCTACGCGACCGACGAGACGAAGAAATTCCTCTCCCAGGCCGTCCCCCACATTCTGAAGCAGGTACTGAAATTCGCTGCGATATTCAAGGAGCTCGACCTCTTTTTCACGATACTGAAATACGCGGCGACGAAGAACGTCGGGAGCCACCACGACAAGGTGATCATCGTAAAGGGGGAGAAAGGGCTCATAGCCCACGCGGGCGGGATAGACATAAACATCAACCGTTTCGAATGGTATCAGACCGTCCGCTGCAGCTATCACAAGGATACGCACTCGGCGTATCACGACACGCACGTCAAGGTCGAAGGCCCGGCGGCGCACGAGATACTGCAGAGGTTCATAAAGAGATGGGATTATCACCCGGCGGCCAAGAGCAAGGCGCTCAGGGGGCGAAACGAGCCCAAGCCCAAAGAGGTGAAAACGGGGGACTTCCATTACGCCAGGGCCGTGGGCACGTACAACGACCCGTCGGGCAAGGACAGGGACAGGAGCCTCAAGGACGCCTACCTCGAGATTCTGAGGAACGCGAAACAGTACGTCTATATCGAAGACCAGTACCTCGTTAACCTCGACGTCGCGCGGGAGCTCAACAAGCGCATCAAGGACCCGAGCTTCGTCTGCCTCGTGATAGTGACGCAGGACTGCGCCGAGACCACGGACATACTTATACCGCTCCGGCGGAGAAGCGAGTTCTATAAGGAGCTTGTGAGCGGCGCGAGCAAGTCCGATATAAACAAGGTCGGGATTTTTATCGTGGATATCGCGGGCGGGAAGAAAAACGGGTGGCATTCGGGCGTGCATGCGAAGACGCTCATCGTCGACGACGAGCTTGCGATTATAGGCTCGGCAAACGTGAACCAGCGCTCGTTCACGAACGACAGCGAGACCTCGCTGATAGTGTTTGACGATACCGAGAAGGTGAAGGACACGTTCGCGAAGAAGCTCAGGATCGCGATATGGAAGGAGTTTATAAGGGTCCCCGTAGCGCCGCAGGGTTACGAGAGCTGGTTCACGTTCTCGTACCTCGTTAAGACCGTGCCGGGTTTCTCTAAACTGCTCGATCTGACGACTGCCCCGCAGCAGGAGGACCTGGACGAGAAGATAATCGCGACGATAAAGAAGTCGGGGGTCATAGCTCCGATAGTCGTAGGCGGGCTGCTGGGGCAAAATATTCAGCAGACGTCGGTAGCGTTAAGCCCCATAACGATTAAGGCCATATTCGACATGTTCTGGGAAAACGTAATAGACCCCGAGGCGAAGTGAGGGGACGTGCGCGTTCGGCCGCACCCCGCCCGACCTTTCGTTTTGATATATATAATAGTAGAATTTCCCGGCAGTGAAGACATCCGAATCATCGAGAAGGGACCGGGAAATGCTCGCCGTCTGCCTCGCAGCCATAGCCGGGTACGTTGACGCCTACGGGTTCCTCACGTTCAGCACATTCGTCTCGTTCATGAGCGGGAACACCACGCGCGCGGGCATAAAGCTCGGCGAGCACGCGTACGCCCTGGCGCTCCCGGCGGCAGCCGCGGTACTGTCGTTCATCGCGGGCGTAATCGCGGGGACGCTCCTGACCTACTCCCGCTCGCGTCAATCGCGCCGCATCCTCTATTTGACCATCGCCGCGCTCCTCGCGCTCAACATAGCCGCCTCGCACCCGGCCTCGTCCTTTATACACCTCGGCATCGCCATGCTCAGCTTCACCATGGGAATGATGAACACCGCGCTCTCCCGCGTGGGGAATCTAATGGTGAACCTCACTTTCGTGACTGGCACTCTGAGCCAGATCGGGACGCACCTGGCGTTAGCCGCAAAGCGCGCGCCGGTCGAGGACGGAGTGGGCGTATGGGACACGCACCTCCGCCGCGCTATAATGCTCATGCTCGTATGGCTGGGGTTCCTCGCGGGCGCGCTCCTGGGCGGAGCCGCGACGCCCCGCTTCGGCGTTCGGCTGTTAGTGCTGCCGCTGCTGATAATGCTGATACTGGCGGCGTTCTCCCGCGCGCAGCCGGAGGAGTTTTAATTTGACTTCCGTAACGGTTTTTTACACCATATAGATGCGGATGGCTTTGACAAGCTCACACACGATCGCGGCCCTCGTCGTGGGGTCGCTCCTGGGCATCACCATAGGCGTAGGCACCTTCACGTTCGTCTACGCGCGGGGGGCATCGTATCTCACGAACGACCCCGGAGCCTGCGCCAACTGCCACATCATGAACGAGCAGTACGACGGCTGGTTGAAGTCGAGCCACAGGCAGGTAGCGGTGTGCAACGACTGTCACGCGCCTCACGATTTTGTCGGAAAGTATTCGACCAAGGCGCTTAACGGATTTCTCCACTCCTACGCGTTTACGACGAACGATTTCCACGAGCCCATACAGATAACGGAAAGGAACAGGCGCATCACCGAGGGGGCCTGCCGCCACTGCCACAGCGACCTCGTAACGCAGATAGACCACGCAGGCGCGGGCGGCTCCCCGATCCTCTGCATCCGGTGCCACCCAGGCGTCGGGCACATGGAGCTTGCGAACGTGGGGAGCGTCCCCGAGACAGATAAAGAAACGACACACTGACAGGAGAAGAAGCATGGCGGATAACAACACCCCCCGGAAGACGAAACGTTTTATGACGCGCATGATTGTGCCCGTCGTGATAGTGGTGGCCATAACGGCTGTAGGCGTGACAGCGCTCCTCGTGAATATCATGGAGAGGAAGCGCGAGGCCCAGAATTCGCTCTTCCGCGTGGTCGAGGTTACGGATGACATGGTCGACCCGGCTATATGGGGGAAAAACTTCCCGCTCCAGTACGACGCTTATAAGAAGACTGTCGATCAGGAGCGCACGCGGTTCGGGGGGTCCGAATCCGTGCCCAGGACCCCGACAGACGCCGACCCCCGCTCGGTCGTTTCACAGTCGCGTCTCGAGGAAGACCCGAGGCTCAAAACTATGTGGGCGGGCTACGCGTTCGCCAAGGATTTCAGGGAGGAGAGGGGGCACGCCTACATGCTCGACGACCAGACCTTCACAGAGAGACAGAAGGCCGCGAAGCAGCCCGGCACCTGCCTCAACTGCCACGCGTCGCTGGCCGCGGCCTACAAAAAGGCGGGAGACGGCGACCCGGTAAAAGGGTTCGAGAAGATTAACGCTATGCCTTATTCGGAGGCGCGGAAGCTAGCAGACCACCCCGTGGCCTGCATAGACTGCCACGACCCCGACACTATGGCTTTACGTGTGACGAGGCCCGCGTTCATGGAAGGGATGCGCGTATTGAAAGCCTCTCAGGGCGACGCGGATTACGACGTGAACCGGGACGCCGCGAGGCAGGAGATGCGGAGCTTCGTCTGCGGCCAGTGCCACGACGAATACTACTTCAAGGGCGAGGAGAAGCGCCTCGTCTATCCGTGGCAGAACGGGCTCAGGGTCGAGAACATGCTCGCATACTACGACGAGGTCGGGCACAAGGACTGGGTGCACGCCGAGACGGGCGCCAATGTGCTCAAGGCGCAGCACCCGGAGTTCGAGATGTGGAGCCAGGGCATACACGCGAGAAACGGCGTCGCGTGCGCGGACTGCCACATGCCCTACACCCGCGTGGGCGCTCTCAAGGTGAGCGACCACCACGTGAGGAGCCCTGTCCTCAACATCAATCACGCGTGCCAGACCTGCCACAAGGCGAGCGAGGACGAGTTAAGGCAGAGGGTCGAGACGATACAGGCGAGGACTTTCGAGATGCGTAACACCGCCATGGACGCGCTCGTATCGCTCATAGGGGACATAAAGGCCGCGAAAGAGGCGGGCGCGGCGGACTCCGAGCTTGCACTAGCGCGGGATTACCAGAGGAAAGCGCAGTTCCTTCTCGACTTCATCGAAGCCGAGAACTCTATGGGGTTCCACGCGGACCAGGAAGCGGTCAGGATACTCGGGCAGAGCGTCAACTACACTCGTCTCGGGCAGATAAGCCTCCGGGACGGGGCGGAGGGTTCGGAGAAAAACGAAACGCCTGAATAGGCGGCGGTGCTGCTAATTCCCGGGACCGTCACGCCCGTTCCCCGAAACACCGGCTGACAATATGCCCTCGTATACCGCCCGGGCGTATGCGTTATATCCCGCTTCGAGCGGGTGGCCGTCGTCGGTCCTCGAATAGACGTGCCCCTGTCCGTACAATTCCCTCTCGACGTAAGGGCGCGCGTCCGTGAACTCGATCCCCTGCCGGTTCATGTAACGCGAGAGCTCGGCGACGAGCTTTTTTTCGTTATCGACGAGCTGCCTGTAATCGGCGGAGGGCTCGTAACCGTTCTTTCTAAGGTATTCGTAGAACACGATCTCCTTCGACGGTATGAGCACGACGCCGAATTCTATGCCCAGAACGCGGGCCTTTTCATTCATCTCGCGGAGCGCGTCTTCGGTCACCGCGAGGCCGAGTGCGATACGCTCCCGCTCGAGGTCCATATACTTTCTGTGAGAACTGATCGACCCGTATTTGATAAGGGTCGGGTTCTTCTCGTCCGAAACCCTGATCGAGTCTCCGAAATCCGTGCCCTCGTTCACACGCTTTATTGCGCGGGCCGCCGTCCAGTACAAATGGCTGGCGGACAATACCGTGTTAATACGGCTCAGCCAGCCCGAGGAACCCGTGCAGACCCCGGTGTCGTATCCGCGCACCCGGGCCCACTCCCTCCAATATTCCAGTCTTTCGATAAATTTGCATACGTCGTTCAAGTCGTTGGCCGGATATAGCCCGAGTATAATCCGCTTCGGCTTTAAACCGATTCCGGCGTCGTAGAGATAATAATACTGTAGAGGGCTGTATCCGCCGACCCCGAGGTTGTAGACGGTCGTCCCGGACATGCGGGCAAGCTGCGCGGGCCACGAATTCTCAGACTTCACGTTCACGCCGTACGTCTGCGAATCCCCTATGGCGACTATATCGATCTCTTCGGGGACCCCGGGATTTCTGAACCCGTTTT
>DATIET010000279.1:0-8734 GCA_035455615.1 Thermodesulfobacteriota bacterium | reverse complement strand
GATAAGGTTGTAAAAAGTTCCGGTCGGCAGGAGTCCTTCCACGTTTGCTTCGGCGTTGAACTGCTTCTGCGAGATTGTGCCTGTAGGCACGAAAGTGCTGAGCGTGGGCGTATCGCCGTCGTTATAGAACGAAACTACATTGAAGAGGGGGTCGAACACCCCTTGCTGGGTCTTGATCTCCCCTTCCGAGACCTCCACGTTCTTCTCCTCTATCTGAATGTCCCTGTTGTTCTCGAGCGCCAGCCTGACGGCGTCCTTGAGAGTAAGGTCGATCGTCCCCCCGGTTCCGGTCGCCGTGATCAAAATCAATAAAAGCGTTTTGGTCATCCTTATCTCCTCGAAAGGCACGCGTTCCGGGTCTTTATTATTAATCCTGGCAACAATATATAATTGATAAATTCAGGTTTTCAAGCGGTCATTTAATCGTTCGGCCGGTTTTCTTGACACTCCGCACCAACGCTGGTAATTTGTAAGTAATTACTTACTTACAGCCTACAGGGATAAAACGAAATGTCAACAGATAAAGTGCTCGAAAAAGCAGACGTCACGGCCAGGGAATCGGCTAAAGAGAAGGGCAGCACGCACGACAGGATAATCGAGGCAGCGATCAAGCTGTTCTCGGAAAAAGGGTTCAACGGAACGACTACCAAAGAGATAGCCGAGACGGCCGAAGTCAACGAAGCCCTTATCTTCAGACACTTCTCGACGAAGAGGGACCTCTACGGGGCCATCATCGAAAAGAAAATAAGCGAAGAGCCCGGAATAGAGCTCTCGCTCGAGACCCACAGGGACTCGAAGGACGACAGGCTCGTATTCACGGCGATCGCCTCCCGCATGTTCGAAAAATGCGGCAGGGACCCTTCGTTCATGAGGCTCCTGCATTTCAGCGCGCTCGAAGGGCACGACCTCTCCGATATGTTCTTCGATACATACGTCGAATATATAAACATGCTTATATCCGACTACATCGATACCAGGATAAAGGACGGCGAGTTCAAGAAACTGAACCCCCTCTACTCGTCCAAAGCCTTCATCGGCATGGTCGTAAACCAGATAATTGTGCAGGAGCTTTTCGGGGAAAAGAAAAAGAATAAAACGGACTATAAAGAATTGACCGAGACTTTCGTCGAAATATTCCTGGACGGGATAAAATCCAAAAAATCTTGAATCGTACTCAAAAGATTATTCGAACCGAGCCCGTAACCGACAGAACCCAAACAGCTAGAGAGAACAATGAGACTTATTAGATCCTGTATATATATTATGTTCTCGTCCGCTTTGATTTTCTTATTTTCGGCGCCGCTGTCCCTTGCCCAGGCCCCGCCGCCCGCGCCCGTCGAGGTCGACCGGGTGGTGGTGGAAACGCTCCAGAGGCCGGTAAGTCTCGTAGGATGGGTCGAGCCCGACAAGAGGAGCGTCATAGCGAGCGAGGTGGAAGGCATCATCGAGAGCTTCCCCGCTAAAGAAGGCCGGTACGTAAACAAGGGCGACGTGCTCGCCGAGTTCAATACGCGCACCGTAGAGATCGCGCTCGATCAAGCGAGAGCGGGCAAGAGGGAAGCCCAGGCCCGGTATCAGATGGCGCAAAAGAACCTCGCCAGGTTCGAGGAGCTCCAGCAAAAGGGAGTGGCGTCGCTCCAGCAGTACCAGGACGCGCTCACCGAGAAAGAGGCGTGGGGCGCGCGCATCGGACAACTGCAGGCGCAGATAGATTCGAGCGAATACAACCTCGCGAAATCTAAAATCATGGCCCCCTTCAGCGGATACGTGATCGATGAGCACACCGAGATCGGTCAGTGGGTGGAAAAGGGGGGACCCGTCGTCGAAATGATAGACACGGAGTCGATTGACATCAATATCGACATGCCCGAGCGCTATATAAGCAAGATAAATAGCGGAGAGGGCGTATCGGTCGATTTCGACGCGATCCCCGGTATGAAATTCGGCGGAGTGATAACGTCCGTCGTCCCACAGGCCGAGAGCTCTACGAGGACGTTCCCCGTTAAGGTCACGGTCGAAAACAAGGAAGGACAGATAAAGAGCGGCATGGTTTCCCGCGTGTCGTTCCCCATAGGCGACCCCGCGGCCGTAAAGCTCGTGCCTAAGGACGCGATAGTATCCCAGAACAACGCTCTTTTCGTATATGTAGTAAACGAGGGGGCAGTGCAGCCGCTGCCCGTCAGCACGGGCATGGCCTATGAAGACCGTATAGAGGTCATAGGGCCCGTGGAGAAAGGCATGACAGTGGTTGTAAAGGGGAACGAGAGGCTCATGCCCAACCAGCAGGTGCAGATAATCAACGGAAAAGATGAAAAGGACGGGAAGCTCAACTGACCGTCCCCGACGGTAAGGACTAAATACGGCGGCCCTGAAAGACGGGCGCGCCCGTCAAATAATCCTCACGGACTCAGAACCGATATGAAGCTCGTAGAGACATCGATAAACAAACCCGTAAGCGTAGCGGTAGCCGTAATTTTCGTCGTGCTTTTCGGCCTGATATCGCTTTACAGGATCCCCGTGCAGCTCACCCCCGACGTTGACGAGCCCAGGATTACGGTGAGCACGTTCTGGCAGGGTGCGAGCCCATACGAGGTCGAGAGCGAAATAATCCGCGACCAGGAAGACGAGCTCAAGGCCGTGGACAGCCTCACCGAGATGACGAGCGAGAGCCAGGACTCCACGGGCACTATAGTGCTCGAATTCGAAATAGGGACCGATATAGACTCGGCCGTAGTCGATGTCTCGAACAAGCTCAACCAGGTCCCCGACTATCCGGACGACGTCGAGCAGCCCGTTATAAGCACGACCGACGTGGGCGCGAGCGCCATGGCGTGGTTCATGCTGAAACCGTTAAAGGGTAAAGACCTCGATATCTACTCCTTCCACGACTACGCGGAGGACTACGTAAAGCCCGCTTTCGAGCGCATACCGGGGGTCGGCTCATCGAACGTCTTCGGAGGGTACGAAAGGGAGATGCAGGTCATGGTCGACCCGAACGCGCTCGCCGCGAGGGGCATAACGCTCCTCGACATGGCCGAGGCAATAAGGAGGGAGAACGACAACTACAGCGCGGGGGATTTCGACGAGGGTAAGAGGAGATACGTCGTAAGGACCGTTGGCGAGTACAAGTCGCCCGAGGACATCTCGAACGTCATCATAACGAGGGTAAACGGAGCCCCCGTTTACGTGAGGGACGTCGCCGAGGTCAGGCTCGGGTACAAGGACGCCCAGTTCGCGGTGCGTCAGAACGGAGAGCCCGGGATAGCCGTTAACGCGGTCAAGGAAGCCGGGGCGAATTCCATACAGGTCATGGAAGGACTCATGAAGACCATGGAGGAGCTCAACAAAGGGGAGCTCGCGAAAATGGGTCTCGAGCTCGAGAACGTCTACGAAGAGACCGGCTACATCATCGACGCCATAGCCCTCGTGAAAAATAACCTCATCGTCGGCGGATTTCTGGCGGTAATAATTCTGCTGATGTTCCTCAGGAGCTGGAGCAGCACGCTCATCATAGCTACAGCAATACCGATCAGCGTCATCGGCACCTTCGTCGTCATGGCGTTCCTCGGACGCACGATAAACATCATAAGCCTGGCCGGCATGGCGTTCGCCGTCGGCATGGTCGTCGACAACTCCATCGTAGTGCTCGAGAACATCTACAGGCACATGCAGATGGGGAAGTCCCGCCTCCGCGCGTCCTACGACGGGACCGTCGAGGTCTGGGGGGCGGTGCTCGCGAGCACCCTCACCACGGCGGCGGTATTCATACCCGTGATATTCGTCGAGGACGAAGCCGGACAGCTTTTCCGGGACATAGCAATCGCGATAAGCGTATCCGTAATCCTGAGCCTCATCGTCTCGATCACCGTAATACCCGCGATTACAGCAAGGATACTAGAGGTCGTGAAGGAAAGACCCGGGTCAAACTTTTCAAACCTCTGGGGGCTGGCCGACACCGCGGGGCGCTTCTCAGGGTGGATCTCCGGGCTCGTGCTGCGTATCATCTCGAGCAGGCGCGTAAGCGTAGCCGTCGTCTGCGGATTCACGCTCGGGTCACTGCTCCTGAGCTGGATAATGGTCCCCAAGACCGAGTACCTGCCCGAAGGAAACCGGAACCTGGTGTTCGGGATACTCATACCTCCTCCCGGATACAATATCGCGGAATTCACGGATATAGGGAAGAAGATAGAAAGTGATATGCGGCCTTACTGGGAGGCCCGGCCGGGGTCGAAAGAGGCGGAAAAGCTCTCGGGCCCGCCCATAGAGAACTTCTTTTACGTGGCGACGGGACGCCAGGCGTTCATGGGCGCGAGCGTTAAGGAGAAGGAGAAGATCAGGGAGATAATACCTCCGCTCCAGGCATCGCTTAACAAGATACCGGGTATGATCGCCATCGTAACGCAGTCGAGCATATTCGAGAGGGGTATAGGAGAAGGCAGGTCGATCAACGTCCAGCTGACGGGACCCGACATGGAGAAGCTCGTCGGCCTCGGCCAGCAGGTCTTCTTCACCGCGATGCAGAAGATGCCCGGCGCGCAGATGCGCCCTATACCGAGCCTCGACCTGGGAAGCCCCGAGATACAGCTCGTGTTAGACAGGGAGCGCGCGTCCGACGCGGGCATATCCAACGAGGAGCTCGGCTTCATGATAAACGCGCTCGTCGACGGGGCCGTCGTGAGCGATTACCAGATGAACGGCGACGAGATCGACCTCTCGCTCAGGGGCAGGGACGAATACGCGAGCAGGACGCAGGCAATAGAAGACCTTATGATAAATTCCGCTAACGGAAAGATGGTGACGGTGGGCTCGCTGGCCGACGTCAAACTGACGACGGGTCCCGAGCAGATTAACCATTACGAGCGCCAGAGGTCTATCGCGATCTCCATCATCCCCGACGAAAAAATGCCCCTTGAAAGGGCGATCGAAATTATCAGCGGCGAAATCCTCCGCCCCCTCCAGGAGAGCGGTCAGCTAAGCGGCTCGTATAACGCGATACTCACGGGTACGGCGGACGACCTCACGGTGACGAGGAATGCGCTCCAGTGGAATTTCCTGCTCGCCGCGGTGATATGCTTCCTCCTCATGGCTTCGCTGTTCGAAAGCTTTTTGTTCCCCTTCGTGATAATGTTCAGCGTGCCCCTGGCCTCCTTCGGCGGGTTCCTGGGGCTCTTCATACTGAACCTCTTTACGTACATGCCGCTCAACGTGCTCACCATGCTCGGGTTCATCATATTGATAGGCACCGTCGTGAATAACGCGATACTAATCGTCCATCAGGCGCTCAATAATATGCGCGACGAAGGAATGGAACCCACTGAAGCGATAGTGGATTCGGTCAGGACTCGAATAAGGCCGATATTCATGAGCACGACTACGAGCGTATTCGGCATGCTCCCGCTCGTCCTCTCCCCCGGCTCGGGCTCCGAGTTCTATAGAGGCCTCGGAAGCGTCGTCGTCGGCGGGCTCAGCGTCTCGACGGTTTTTACATTGATACTCGTACCCGCCGTGTTCTACCTCGTGCTCGGGTGGAAGGAAAGTTTCTCCAGGTGGGCCTCGAAGACAAGGGACGGTATCACGGCCTCGCTCCAGCCGAAGTAATTCACCGGGACGCGTTTTATTTCCGGCATCCGCAGCGAATGAATAATCAATCCGAATCCGGGAAACATCCGTATTAATCAGGCGTAATGAAAATCACGTTCACCGACTGGATCCCCGTATTCGCGCTCCCTGCGCTCGCGGTATTGATTGCGCGCCCCGCGCTGCCGGCGTGGGGACTCCTGTTCGCGGTCGCCTTCTCGATCTTCTACGGGTTTAAGTGGCTCACGTACAGGAGGGCCGCGTGCATGGGGGCGAGGCCGGGGCTGAAGAGCGCTATCGGATATCTCTTCTGCTGGGTGGGTATGGACGCCGCCGCGTTTTTCGACAGGAGAGTCAAAGTTCCCAAACCGTCAGTCGCAGAATGGCTTCTCGCTTTCCTGAAGACGGCCCTCGGGCTCGTCCTCTTCTCTTTCATAGCGCGCCTCTTTTATCCACAGCATGCCCTGACCGCGGGCTACATAGGGCTCACGGGCTTCCTGCTCTTCTCATTCTTCGGCACGTTCCACATCCTCTCCCTTTACTGGAGGCGCCGCGGCGTGAACGCGGTCCCGATGATGAACTCGCCGCTACTGACGACTTCGCTCTCGGAATTCTGGAGCAGCAGGTGGAACCTCGCTTTCCGCGACCTGGCCCGCATATTCGTGTTCAGGCCGATGTTGAAAAGATGGGGCGTCGTCATTGCCGTCTTGTCAGCGTTCGTATTCTCGGGGATTCTCCACGAGCTGCTCATATCGCTCCCCGCTGACGCATGGTACGGCCTCCCCACCCTATTCTTTCTCATACAGGCAGGCGGGATATTCATCGAGAAATCCGGGATCGGCATGAAGGCGGGGATAAACCACGGACTGACAGGACGGCTCTTTGCCGCTCTTTTCATTCTCGCCCCGGTCGTACTCCTCTTTCACCCTCCGTCGATCGAAAGCTGCATGATCCCGTTCATGAAAGCCCTCGGCGCTCTCCGGTGACCTGGTGGACTTACCGCTCCCACGCCGTTAAACTGAGGCGGGTTACAGGAAAGAAGAGCCATGCTGTTCTCTGTAAAGAATAAAGCCGTCCTTTCGCTTCTGCTGACGTTCGTATTCGCGTCGGTCTCCCTCCTCCTCAAATATCACCTCGGCATCGACTGGAATTTATATATCGGGGAAGGGACGCCCGGGCAAATCATTCTCGGACTCGGCATTTTACTTGCGTCCGACCTCGTTATCATCTCCATTCTCGTAATCATATTCCACACCGGATTCGTCCGCCTGTGGATGGAGCTGGCCGGATATTTCAGCGGTCAGAGCAGGTACTCGATTCTGGCGGGAGGCCTCCTCGCCGCAAGCGAGGAGATGTTCTTCCGGGGCTTACTGCTTGAGTACATTATCGGGACGCTTGACGCCGGTGTCTATTACGCGGTCATCGTATCGGCAGCCGCGTTCGCCATCTTCCACGTAATATGGAGCAAGCGCCTCGCGCTCTTTTCCCTCTGGGCGTTCTGGGAGGGGGTCGCGCTCGGAGCGATATATCTCTACACGGATTCCCTTCCCGTCACGATGGCCGTGCACGCGGCCCACGACATAGCGGGGTTCGCTCTCTTCTCCCTCCAGAGGAAGCGCGGGTTCCTCCTCCTGAAAAAACACACGGGGTTTTGAGCGGCGATATAGATGGTAGAATGTTACACCTTGGAATTCTTACACCCTGGGAGTGACATATGAATTACGAATCCGAGCTCAAAGTTGCGGTAGAAGCCGTGAGAAAGGCCTGCTGGCTATGCATTAGGGTGCAGTCCTCGCTAGTCATGGAGGACAAGGTAACGAAGAAGGACGATTCCCCGGTCACTGTCGCCGACTTCGGCGCTCAGTCCGTAATATGTCACGAGCTCAGGAAATCCTTCCCGGATGTGCCGATCGCGGCTGAAGAGGATTCCTCCGAATTGAGATCGGAGGGAGGGAAAGCCCTCGCCGCCCGCATACTCGAATACACGGCCGAAATATTCCCGGGAATGGACGAAAAGGGCCTCGTCTCGGCGATAGACGCGGGGAACTACGGCGGGGGAAGGGACGGCAGGTTCTGGACGCTCGACCCTATTGACGGGACGAAGGGATTTTTAAGGGGCGAGCAGTACGCCGTGGCCCTCGCGCTGATAGAGGGCGGCCGCGTCGTGCTCGGGGTGCTCGGATGCCCGAGCCTGCCGCTCGACCTCGAGTATCCCGATGCGAACCGCGGCTGCATACTTACCGCGGTGAGAGGAGGCGGCTCGTCGATGCGCCCGATCGAGCACAATACGCCGAAGCATATCGCAGTCTCGGACATAAGCGACACTAAGCATGCCCCTTTCTGCGAGTCGGTCGAATCCGCCCATTCCTCTCACGGCGATTCCGCGCGCATAGCGGAGCTCCTCGGCGTGACGGCCCCCCCGATCAGGATAGACAGCCAGTGCAAGTACGCCGTCCTCGCGAGGGGCGACGCCTCAATATATTTGAGGCTGCCGACGAAGAAAGGCTACGTCGAGAAGATATGGGACCACGCGGCGGGATCTATAATAGTCGAAGAAGCGGGCGGGGTCGTAACCGACGTAAACGGTAAGGAGCTCGACTTCTCCCAGGGCAGGACCCTTTCGGGCAACAAAGGCATAGTCGGAACGAACGGACTCATACATGAGGCCGTTCTCTCGGCTGTCTCGGAAGTCCTCGGCCCGGGCGAAGAGGCCTGACGTGCAGGGCTTTCCGATGTATATGTCCAGTTGAAAGTTAGCAGGCAAATGCGCTTCCGGGACGCGGCGAGGGAAGCCCAGAGCCATGATAGCGAGTACGCGGGGCCGGTGAAGGCGGTGCATTAAACTTAAGCCGCCGCTTTCTTCCGCCTCACTGCATAAAACAAACCGATTAGTCCAAGTCCCCCAGCCGCCGCGATCATCCCCCACTCGGAGAGAGCCGGGATATTCGAGGCCGGCACGTTAAAGAACGTGCAGGTGACAAAGCCGCCACCATCGCATGTGGCCGTGAAACCGTTCTCCGTAATTTCGAACCCTGTAGCGCCCACGTTCTCACATTCAATGTCCGATAGCTTCCATCCATCTAATGGCAACTCTGTCACGGTGACTGTCGAAAAAAAAGGTCCCCCATCTTCTTGTCCGCCGAGCACGCTAAAGGAA
>DATIET010000278.1:0-2705 GCA_035455615.1 Thermodesulfobacteriota bacterium | reverse complement strand
ACCGCTCCCCGAATCGTTTACGTGATAGAGCCTGCCCGGAAGCCTGCTCGAAACGGCGATCCCGCTCGCCTCGTCGATCTGGAGATGGTCGAGAGTGCCCGCCTTCTCCCCCTCGCTCCAGCGCTTACAAAGGGCCGCACGGCTCACCGGCGCAGAAATCAAGATCACAGCGGTCATAAAAATTATCACCCCTGCTCCGAAGACCCGCCCTGGCTTTAAAGGATTTATCATCGTTTACTCCCCGGACTCGATAATTGATGTACAATTTTACCTCCGGTATATATCAGGCAAAATTAAATTTTTACCGGACCCCGGATTTCGTTATTATAAAGCTATGGCCAGTGAAATAATTAAAGGGAATAACAAACCGCTTACGGGCGAGCTGACTCCGCCTGGGGACAAGTCGGTATCGCACAGGTCTCTGATTATAGGGTCCATCGCATCGGGGCTGACGGAGGTGAGCGGCTTCCTCAATTGCGAGGATACGATTTCCACAGCGAACGCGATGAGGAAACTGGGGATCGATATCGAAATTAACGGCAGCGGGGTAAAGATAGCGGGGAAAGGGCTATCCGGATTGAATGAGCCCGAAGACGTTATCGACGCCGGGAATTCCGGGACTACGACGAGGCTCCTCACGGGTCTATTGAGCGCACAGGGCTTTTTTACGGGCGTTACAGGGGACAAATACCTGAGAGCGAGGCCTATGAAAAGGGTGGTCGACCCGTTGAGGCTAATGGGCGCAAAAATTACAGGAAGGGAGGGGGGCAATAAATTACCGCTGGCGATCCAGGGGGGCGGTCTCCAGGGCATATCGTATAAACTCCCCGTAGCGAGCGCGCAGGTGAAATCCGCGCTCCTTCTCGCCGGACTCTACGCCGAAGGGGAAACGGAGGTCATCGAGCCCGAGCCCACGAGAGACCATACGGAAAGGATGCTTTCCTACTTCGGGGTGAAGCTCCGGAGAAAGGGAAACAGCATCATTATCTCGAGACAGAAGGAATTTGCGGGGCGCGACATATCGGTGCCCTCTGACATGTCGTCAGCCGCGTTCTTTATCGTGGGGGCGCTTATCAATCCGGGGTCCGAGCTTCTGATAAGGAATGTCGGCATAAACCCGTTGAGGACGGGCGTAATCGACGTGCTCAGGAAAATGGGCGGGAACATAGAAATAACCGGCGAGAGGGAAGTTTCGGGGGAGCCCGTCGGGGACATACTTGTAAAATCGAGCGAATTACACGGAGCCCTAATAGAGGGAGATATGATACCGAAGGCGATAGACGAGCTACCGGTTATAGCGGCAGCCGCATGCTTCGCCGATGGCGAGACGACCATAAGGGATGCACGCGAGCTAAGGGTCAAGGAAACGGACAGGATTAGGGCTATGACGGCGGAGCTCGTTAAACTCGGCGCCCGTGTAACCGAGTTTGAGGACGGCATGTCGATCAGCGGCGCGGAGCCGTTAAGGGGGGCCAGGTGCTCTAGCTGGGGAGACCACAGGATAGCAATGGCGGCCGCGATCGCCGCCACGCGGGCGAGCGGGGAAACAGAGATCGAAGGCGCCGAGTGCGTTTCCGTATCGTTCCCCGGCTTCTTCGACGCACTCAGGCGGCTTGAAAACTATTAAATGCTGTCGTCCTGGGTGGTTATATGAGCGCCGCGTCCCCTGTGAAAAGTAACTACTGATATGATTATAACGATAGACGGCCCTTCGGGGGTCGGGAAAAGCACCGTTTCAAAATCTGTCGCCCGGATACTGGGCTTCACGTATCTCGACACCGGGGCGATGTACAGGGCGGTCGCGCTCCAGGTCAAAATGGATTCCATCGATATCGACGACGATAAGATGCTGGAATCGCTACTGAATCATACGGAAATCGGATTCGGCAGGAGAGAGAACGGCGATCTTGTCATTATGCTCGACAACGAAGACGTCACCGACAAGATAAGGACGCCCGAGGTCTCGAGGCTGTCGTCCGATGTGGCGACGAAGAAGGCCGTGAGAATAAAACTCGTCCATCTGCAGCGGGAGATGGGAAAAATCGGCAATATGGTGGCCGAAGGCAGGGACATGGGGACTTACGTATTCCCCGATGCGGCGTTTAAGTTTTACCTGGACGCCTCTCTCGACGAAAGGGCTCGCAGGAGGCGGGAACAGCTCTCGCAATCGGGTGACGCCGCCGACATCGAAAGTGTGAAAAACGAGATAATAAAAAGAGACGCTCAGGACATGGAGCGCTCGGAATCTCCCTTGCATCCAGCAATTAATGCGGTCATAATAGATACAACAAATCTGTCGTCTGATGAAGTTACAGACAGGATAATCAAAGAAGTTCAAGGTTAGTAAAAGTTTTACGCTACCTAATTCTACTTCCCAAAATGAAATCGGACAGTTAATTTTAATAGATATACGGGAAAATAAAGGAAGGTCTATGGCAGAAGAGAAAGATTTCGCGGAACTAGTTGATGAGAGCATGAATGTGCCGGACAAGGGGAAAACCTTTAAGGGGCTCGTCGTCCGCATAGATCAGGATGACGTTTTTATAGATTTCGGCTCGAAATCGGAGGGAGTCGTTCCCTTACAGGAATTTTACAATAAAAGCGGGGTGCCGGACGTGAATATCGGCGAAGAAGTAGAGGTCATGTTCGACAACTGGGCAAACGAGGGCCTGCCGAGGCTATCGAGAATAAAGGCCGAGCAGATT
>DATIET010000277.1:0-10311 GCA_035455615.1 Thermodesulfobacteriota bacterium | reverse complement strand
CAGTTCAAGACGAGGGCCGTCCGGAAGATATACCTGGCCATAGTCGAGGGTAATATCGGGAAAGAGTCGGGCGCTTTCTCCTCCAGGATAGGGAGGCATCCCGTAGACAGGAAGAAAATGTCATCGAAGGCTAAATCCGGGAGGGAATCCCTTACGAACTGGAAGGTGCTGAAAAGGTTTGAAGACGCTACTCTCGTCGAAGCCGAGCCCAGAACGGGCAGGACGCACCAGATAAGGGTTCACTTTTCCGAGAACGGCTGCCCTGTACTCGCGGACGCCGTATACGGAAACAAAAAGCATAAATCTGCAGCGGTCGTCAGTGCGGCCAGGAAAATCGGCAGACAGGCACTCCACGCCTCGAAAATAGGCTTTTTCCATCCCCATACACAAGAATTTGTCGAGTTTACGGCTCCCATACCCCGGGATATGAGCGAAGCACTTAACATTTTGGCCGAATCCGGGGAAAATAGTCTCTGAATCATGGGCTGGATAAAATCAACAATTCTTTCTTCACTGCCCGGGGTGGAGCACGGCTTCGCAGACAGGGATGCCGACGGAAATCCTTCGGATGTCGCGGAGTTTTTCGGGTTTTCCGGTATGGCAAGGCTCAATCAGATACACGGAAACGGGGTCATAGTCCTCAGGGACGGGACCGGCATCGGTGAGGGAAAGGTTTCTGACGGGGACGCGATCGTAACGTCCCTGAGGGGTGTCGGCATCGGCATATCGACCGCTGATTGCGTACCTGTTCTCCTGACGGACCATGAGGGGACTGTGGCCGGGGCGGTACACGCCGGATGGCGTGGGACTGTATTGCGGATATTAGACTCCGCGCTTCTGAAAATTGACGAGGAATACGGCCTCAAACCCTCCGGCCTCAATGCCGTCATAGGCCCTTCGATAGGCAAGTGCTGCTATGAGGTCGGCGAGGACGTCGCGTCTCTTTTCAGGGACGGGTTCGATGACGCGAGCGAATGTCTAATAAAGACGGATGGTTCTAAATATATGCTCGACCTCTCCGGGATAAACAGGGGTATGCTTGAGAAGGCGGGCGTGGCTAATATCGAAGTTCTCGGCGTGTGCACGAAATGTAATCCTAATTTCTATTCCTACAGGCGGGAAGGGAAGGGGGTCGGGAGCCAGCTGAGCGTTATAGGGTTAGTTTAAAGACCCCCTGATAAGTGATATATTTTTTAACTGGGTATAATAATCGGGGATTCACACTGGAAATAATCGAATTATAAATCGCAATTTGGAGGCGGGCATGCTTCAGATAATGTGCTGGGTCGATTCGGAAGACTACTGGTATCTGCATACTCTCAACGAAACGAATGAGAGCCTGGATTATTACGGCTATAAATTCGAGGTCGAAGGCGGAAAGGAGGGGATCGGCACGAGCGTCGTGCGGCTCCTCATAGTGGAGTTTATCAGTGCGAAAATGACCATAGGCTTCGTTACGCCCGGGAATTTAAAATTGGAGGGCAGCGATATAACACTCAGGTTCATCTCACATGAAGAACCCACCAAGGACGTCCCGGTCCAGTGCAAGATCTCGGATGAAACGAAACGCGCCTCGTATATGGGGGATGACCAGGAAAAAATCGAGTATATCGGTTTCACGCTCGAAAAATTTTACGAGAGCCATAATGCCAAGTTTTATCTCCACGATCTCCGGCCTCAGACGGAGCACGGGGCCTAGCAACCGGGCTATGATTGGTTATGATTCTTCGGGACGGCATTAATCTGCAAGACGGAATTATTCCTGACCGGTCTCTGGCAACTTCTTATTCACATTCTTAATATCCGAGTGATCTCGGTTTAATGGAGGAACATCACATTATGAGTAAAGCTGACAAGATAGTCCTGGCATATTCGGGCGGGCTCGATACGTCTGTCATCCTCAAATGGCTGGCCGAAAAATACGACGCCGAGATTATCGCCTTCGTCGCCGACCTCGGACAGGGGGAGGACCTGGAAGAGGCCAGGGAGAAGGCGTTAAGAACGGGCGCAAGCAAGGTGTACATAGAGGATTTAAAGGACGAGTTCGTAAGAGATTTTGTATTTAAGGCAATAAAATCGGCTGCAGTCTACGAGGGGTCGTATCTCCTCGGGACCTCTCTGGCCAGGCCTTTGATAGCAAAAAAGCAGATAGAGATCGCGAAGAGGGAAAAGGCATTTGCCGTCTCGCACGGTGCGACGGGAAAGGGGAACGACCAGGTGCGATTCGAGCTCACGTTTTACGCCCTCGACCCTTCGATCAAGGTTATTGCGCCGTGGAGGGAATGGGATTTGAACTCCAGAAGCTCGCTCATAGAATACGCGGAGAAACACGGTATCCCTGTCCCGGTCACTCAGCAAAAGCCGTACAGTTGCGACAGGAACCTCTTTCACACGAGCTACGAGGGCGGGATACTCGAAGACCCGTGGTCGGAGCCCCCTGAGAATATGTTCGAGATGACAGTATCGCCCGAAAGGGCCCCCGACGAGCCGGTTTATCTGGACGTGGATTTTGAAAATGGGGTCCCAGTCAAGGTCGACGGAAAGGAGCTCGGCCCGGTCGAGCTCCTCACTGCACTCAACAAGATAGGCGGGTCAAACGGCGTGGGGAGGGTCGATCTGGTCGAGAACAGGTTCGTCGGCATGAAGTCCCGCGGGGTCTACGAAACCCCGGGCGGCACGATACTCCATGCCGCTCACAGGGCGCTCGAATCGCTGACCATGGACAGGGAAGTCATGCACATGAGGGACGCGCTCATCCCCAGGTTGGCGGAGCTCATATACTACGGATTCTGGTATTCGCCCGAAATGGACATGCTCATGGCCTCGGTCGAGGAATCCCAGAAGAACGTTACCGGCACGGTAAGACTCAAGATATACAAAGGCAATATTATCCTGGCCGGGAGGCGCTCGCCTTATTCTCTATACAAAGAGGACCTGGCTACGTTCGAGGAGGACAGCATATATAACCAGGCGGACGCGACCGGGTTTATAAAGCTGAATGCGCTCAGGCTTTCAGTGCGCAAACTCCTCGAAAAGAAGGGGAAGTAAGCCCTATCCCGATGAAGACGTCAGACTTCGATTATCATCTCCCGGAGGAGCGGATCGCATACCGTCCGGCGGCTGAAAGACAGAACTCGAAGCTGATGATCCTCGACAGAGAAAAAGGGGAAATAACCCACAGAAAATTCTTCGAGCTCCCCGGATTGCTCGAGCCGGGGGACCTGCTCGTCCTCAATAACACGAGGGTGATACCGGCAAGACTCTTCGGGAGGAAAAAATCCGGGGAAAGAGCCGAAATACTCCTTGTGGAAAAGCGGGACAGCCGGACATGGACATGCCTCGTAAGGAATCCGAAAGATGGACTCGTGATCGAGTTCGGGGACGGTCTTTCCGGAAGGCTCTTCAGCGGGGAGGCCGGCGTGTGGCTCGTGGAGTTCAGCGGAGACGCCGATTCATACATAGACGATTCGGGCAGTATGCCGCTCCCCCCGTACATCAAACGGGAGCCCGACGCGGAGGACAGGGTCTCATATCAAACCGTCTATGCGGAGAAACCAGGGGCCATAGCCGCCCCTACGGCGGGTCTCCACTTCACGCCCGCACTCCTGAAAGAGATCGAGCGCAGGGGGGTGCGGATAGCCCATGTCACGCTCCACGTCGGTATAGGCACGTTCAAGCCCGTGAAGACGAAACTCGTCCGGGAACACGATATGCACCCGGAGTTCCGCGAGATCCCGCGGGCGACTGCCGATGCAGTTAACAGCACGAGGTCCCGTGGAGGAAGGGTGATAGCGGTCGGAACGACGGTGCTGAGGACCCTCGAGTCCTCGGTAAACGAAGCAGACGATGTCGTGCCGTGCAGGGGAGAGACGGACCTCTTCATCGTGCCGGGTTATGAATTCAGGGCTGCGGACGCGCTTATTACGAACTTTCACCTCCCGCGGTCGACTCTCCTCATGCTCGTTTCCGCGTTCGCAGGCAGGGAATTTATTTTCAGGGCCTATGGCGAGGCTCTAAACAGGGATTACAGGTTTCTCAGCTACGGGGACGCCATGTTCATAAACTAATACAAGGGGGATCGAGTTGCGTGTAGAGATAGAGAGACTTGCATTCGGCGGGAGCGGTATAGCCAGGAAAGACGGGAAGGTCTATTTCGTAAAGGGCGGGCTCCCTCATGATATCCTGGAGATAAAGGTCACAAGCGACAAGGGTAAGTTCGCGGAAGCCGTAATCGAGAGTATAGTGGAGCCTTCAGGGGAAAGGGTGGAGCCTCCATGCCGGGTGTTTCATATCTGCGGGGGGTGCCAGCTGCAAAACCTTAGCTATCCGGCACAGCTCAGGGAGAAGGAAAGCATACTCAGGGAGACCCTTCAGAGGATCGGGGGCGTCGGGGAAGTTCACACGGAGTCCATATTCCCGTCCCCGTACGAGTATGGGTACAGGAGGCGCATTCTGCTTTCGGCATGGTATTTCGGAGGGGGCTGGCATGTCGGTTACTACAGGGAGATGAGCAGGACAAACGTAAAAATCGATTCTTGTCCGGTTGCCGACGGGGTGATAAATAAAGCGGTCTCCTGCTTATCCAAAGTACTTTCATCCATCGGAGACCCCGGTTATCCGCTCGAAAAAATATATTTGTCTTCCGACGGGGAGAAGGCGTATATAACCCTCTTGCCCAGATTTAGGAGCGCGCCCGCCTCGCTCAGGTCTCTTGCGAGACACCTGAAAAGGCACAAGGAGACGGAGAACGTCTCCCTGCCGGGAGGGGATGAGACCGAGTTCGAATTGTCACTTTCCGGGTTCAGGTTTTTAACTTCGCCGTCGGTATTTACGCAGTCCAATATCCCTGTCAACGAGGCCCTCATCGGAACCGTCCTCGAGTGGGCGGAGTTGAAAGGTACGGAAACGGTCCTCGACCTCTATTCGGGCGCCGGGAATTTTTCCATACCGCTGGCAATCTCGTCTGGACGGGTGATTTCTGTAGAGGTGAATAAAAAATCGGCGGCGCTCGCGAAAAAGAGCGCCGCGCTGAACGGCGTGGATAATATTGCTTTTCATATCGCTCCGTGTGAGGAGTACTTGCGCGGTGAGGACCCGGACACTCAGCCCCCGGATGTCGTGGTGCTCGACCCGCCGAGAGAGGGCGCGAAAGAAGCTGTCCCGGGTATCGCCCGCCTTTCCCCGGCGAAGGTCATTTATGTGTCCTGCGACCCTGCTACTTTGGCGAGGGACATAAGGATGTTCGGAGATTCGGGTTATCTGCTCAAGAAGGTAAAGCCCTTCGATATGTTTCCTGAGACGTATCACATTGAGTCAGTCTCGCTTCTGACCCGGTCCTGACGCTGTTACCGGATTTCGGACAGGATAAATATTTAGTACGGTTTATAAGCCCCCGCCCGTTCTATAAACCGGGCGGCCAGCCGTTCGCTGCCGGTTCGGCTATTCCTTTGTTCATATATGCCGAGTTAATCATATCGTATACAGCGCTCGCCATCTCCTTCCTTGAGTGCGCCGCTTGCGGGTCGATTTTATCCAGAACTCTTAATTCGGCCTCGACATATCCGACGGACAGGAGTTTAAATAAGTGGTCAAAAAATTTCATATCCCCGTAATAATAGATCAGGTCTTTATTCTTATCAGTGAGGGCTTCCCCGTCGATACTCGTGTATTTGAGGCAGAGGGGCAGGATTTCAACGCCTGCTTTCTGAGCGATGCTTAACAGCGGGGTTTTAAAGGGGAGAACCCGGTCTCCGCTTGATGTCGTACCTTCTGGAAAGAGGGCGACATTTATTCCCAATTCGAGAATCTCGGAGATCGATTCTATCTCGGTGCGCAGTCCCGACCTGCTCCTCCTCTCTACGAAGTACCCCCCGCTCAGCTCCGTCGCTTTCCCCAGGAGGAGATCGCTTTTAACCTCGTCTACGCTCGCTATGAAGGAAACCGGGAAGAATGAGGATATGACAAATATATCCACGTACGAAAGGTGGTTCGACAGGATCAGCATGCTTTTATCGCTGTCGATACCGTTTCCCCGGCTTTGCAGGCTTACCCTGATGCCTAACGCCTTATTCATAAGGGCCGAGTGAAACGACAAGGCCCTGGTCGACCAGTTTAATTTTCGTTTTTTCTCTCTTGCTATAGCCCGAAGGATGGTCGTACTTGTGAAATAGGACGCGACTACGCAAAAAAAAAGAAGAGCTTGATATATTTCCTAATCATTGGTCGGCTTATACCTCTTCTCGAAGGATTTGGAAAGCACCTCCAGGTCGAGGACAGTGAAGAAGTCGGCGCACTTGAACTTCTTGTCGAGCGCCGGCTCGCCGCAAATAACCGAGCCTGCCTTGAGGTAGCTCTTTAACAGCGGAGGGATGAAATCTTCGATCGATTCCGTTCTGATGCCGAATTTGTCGAAGGCGCTCAGATAGTAATCGAGCTCCTTGATCCGGTGTTTTTCGTTGGGATAGACCCTGAAGTCCTCGGGGGAGAGGTAGAGTTCTTTGATATATTTGTATATAAGGCTGATTTCGACGAAGTTCGTGGTGGCGATGCTTGAGCACCCGAAGAGGTATTTGGCGTTAATCTTCTTGAAATATTCCGATAAGCCCTTCCAGAGGAGCGCTATGCCTGTCCCGTTTCTGTAATCCTTGTGGACACACGCCCTCCCCAGCTCGAGCTTTATACCCTCGGCGGATTTGATCTGGTCGATCGAAAACTCGGTTTCGGAGTAGAACTTGTCGGAGAAGGTCGATGATATGAACCTGTACGTCCCGACTACAGTGTTATATTTTTTGTCCAGAATGATTAAATGGTCGCAGACCCGGTCGAACTTGTCGATGTCAGTCCCGGAAAAATTTTCCTTGTTAAGAGATTCCCTGTAAAAAACCTCGTATCTCAGATTGAGCGCCTTCTCGAGCTCAAAGCTGTTTTCGACGGTCTTAATCAGAAACCTGTTGCTTTCGATATAGATCGGCACCTTCGGCTTGAACTGCCGTAACTTCCATCGGAACGCTTTCCTGAGCACATTCGATGTAGTGACGGTGTCTTTTAACGACATGACTTTTTTTGCAAGCATGCGTATCTCCGCATTATGTGTTAACAGTTTAATATCATTTTAATGTTTAATCCGTATTAAGCACCCATGAATTCTATGTTTATGAAACGTATCAATTATATCAAACATGCGGATATAAAGTCCAGATTTGACTTATAACAGGAATCGAAGGACCGCTCGGCACGATAGAGTTCCTTTAATATGTTTTTAATATTCCCTTAATGCTTAAAAAATACAATACCCTTATCGTAAACTCCGCCGATTATGGGTAAACTGCGGACTGGATGGACCATAACCGGTTCGGCCTCTGTGTCGCGCTGCCATATGCTTGGAATAACTCCTGCTATGGAATATAATTGGATTCTGGATGCTCCGGGCGTGTCGATATGCCGAGGACGCTGAATCATCTCCCGAATAAGGCAAGAGGCGCATAACCAGGCGAATATATGAAGATAATTGACGCATCGGAAGCAAGGCCCGTTGTCACGGCGGCTGGTTCGCAACCAAGCCGGATGGAGAAGGGTATTCTTTACTGATCAAGGCATGAAAGTACTATTCGGAATCCAGGGTACAGGTAACGGTCATATCTCCCGGTGCAGGGAGCTGCTCAAGTACCTCCTCAAGCGTGCGGAAGTCGACGTGCTCGTGAGCGGCTATCATCACGAAGTCGATCTCGGATTCGAGGTGAAATACAAGCTCCCCGGTCTGGGGTTCACTTTCGGCAAGCGGGGCGGCATAGATTACTGGAGTTCTGTTAAAAACTTCAGCCCGTACAAATTACTCTCGGATATATACAAGATACCCGTAGACAAATACGACCTGGTGGTAAGCGATTTCGAGCCGATAACTGCGTGGTCATCAAAATTGAGAGGCGCCCCCTCTGTCTCGCTGTCTCACCAGGCGGCTTTCCTTTCTCCGAATATCCCGCGGCCGAAACAAAAAAACCGTTTACAGGAACTCATAATAAAATGGTACTCGCCGTCGCCTTCTCGCATCGGTCTCCATTTTCAGGAGTACGACGATTTTATTTTCACGCCCATCATCAGGGAGGAAATAAGGAACTCCGACGTTACAAACAGGGGGCATTACACTGTCTACCTGCCGTCTTACGATTACAGCTTCCTGTCGGGGCTGTTCAGGAAGCTCGACGTTAAGTGGGAGGTGTTTTCAAAACATCACAAGGGCGAGCCGTATAAGGACTCTAACGTTACGGTTTACCCCGTCAACAACGGCGAGTTCGTGAGGAGCCTGTCCGGGTGCGAGGGCATACTGTGTAACGCCGGGTTCGAAACGCCTGCCGAGACGCTCTACCTCGGTAAAAAGCTCATGGTCGTTCCCATGAGGAGGCAGTACGAGCAGCAGTGCAACGCCGAAGCGCTCGAGAGGCTGGGCGTGCCTGTGGTCAGGGATATGGGGCAGGGGTTTGAAAATAAATTATCCGACTGGTTGAACTCGAATTTC
Source organism: Thermodesulfobacteriota bacterium (assembly GCA_035455615.1). GTDB lineage: Bacteria > Desulfobacterota_D > UBA1144 > Nemesobacterales > UBA2774 > 2-12-FULL-53-21. Next base: position 1,799 of record DATIET010000277.1, on the reverse strand, counting down.
GTATATAACGCGAACTACAAGAACAACCTTACTTTAATCGTGGAGAGAATACTCGACTGCTCCGATAAATCGGAAGCATTGAATGATTTTATTCCTGAGCAGGATTTTAACAAGAACGGCGCGGGCGGGGCGGATTGAATAAATTGTTTTCTATGAATACGGAGCCCCGATCGTCTTTCTTGACGGGCGGCGCTAGGATGTTTTCATTTTTTTGTCGCCAATATTTGAAACAAAAGAGAGATTGACGAGCTTCTCCGCTATGTTTTTGTATAACTCGCCTATCTTCAGCAGATTAATCACCTCGTCCATGTTGTGCCAGTCCTGGATCAGGTATGTGAGCATGACCCTCTTATGCTGGTCCTCCAGAGACTCGATGAATGCGTAGTCCTCTTCTATTTTTTTCGTGTCCAGCAATTCACGCCAATTTTCATTCTCGACCAGAATCTTGATATGCGGGAGCAGTATGTCGAGCATCTGTTTAGTATCGAAATCGATGCACATAGGTTTTTTCGATTTGAGATTCTCCATCAGATGTACTGAATAGGTGAATTTCTGAATAACGGAGAGCATCAGTCTGAGGGCCGTAATATTATTCGCCTCTTGTTTCTTCCTGCTTTTTTCTATCGCGGTCTCGAGCTTGAGCTTAAGATGAATAAGGTCGTTTCTGAGAGACTCCAGCTCGCCTTCGCTCCTGGAGTTTATATAATTCTTCGATTTCGATATCAGCCTTTCGAATCTGCTTTCTAACATAGTCCTGTCGAGATTGTCCGTTTCCATTTTCACCCCTCCCTGGAAATTGATTGGGTAATACTATATGTGCATTGTTAAGACTGTGTGAAGATTGTGTTAAGGTGTCGGGTTTCAAGCTGGGATGTTGCGATCCGGAACAAATAAATACAATCGGGTGAACCGGAGAAAAAAAGGGCGAGTCCCCGCGGGCCGGGACTCGCCTTAATCTTTTAGAGTGCCCGGTGAGAGAGTCGGGCAATCAAATAGCAGATAATAGTATTGTAGCGCTTACTTATTAAGAGAGTTTTATTTGCCGGTTAAGACATTGTTAACCCTGCGTTTCGAAACGCTCTTGTTCTGGTCGGGGATTTGAATATTTGTGTGCGGAAGAGTGTTGAATGAAATCACATGAGGTGATCGACGAACTGGTCCGCGATCGATTTCCAGCTCTGGGTGCGGGCGTAATCGATCGCGTTCCGCGACAGGCCGTCCAGGTGGCTGAAGGCCTTTTCGATGTTCTCTTCGAGGCTCTCTCCCAGGTATCCCGTGATCCCGTCCCGGATTATGTCGTTCGGGCTCGGGACATCGTAGGCCACCACCGGCAAGCCGCAGGCCATGGCCTCGAGAATTACAAGTCCGAACGTATCGAACTTGCTCGGGAATACGAACACCTGCGCCTGCGTGTATATGTTTTTAAGCTGGTTGTGGGGAACGTATCCGGCGAATTCTACATCGGGGTATCTGGCTTTGAGGGTATTCAGGTAAGGCCCGTCGCCGACGAGAATCTTTTTGTATCCGGGCACCCTGCAGAAGTCGTCGAGATTTTTATCCTTGCTCACCCTCGACACGGTAATTATGGTTTTTTCGCCCGCGGCAATTTTCCCGTTTCCGGGATTGAAAAGCTCGGTATCTACGCCGCGCCCCCACACGATGCAGTTACTGAGGCCGAGCTGCCTGGCTATGCTTTTCGTGGTTACGAGGACTTTCCTGCTGCACCTGTGGAACCACCTCACGTATAACCAGGTGAGGAACGTGGGGACTCCGTAAAGAACCCAGCCGTAATCCGCGAG
>DATIET010000276.1:0-2521 GCA_035455615.1 Thermodesulfobacteriota bacterium | reverse complement strand
GGAAGGACTCATCGCACTCGTTAATATCGGCGCATCCGTGACGAACATAAACATACTGAAGGACGGCGTTTCGATATTCACGAGGGATATAACGACCGGCGGGAACCAGTTTACCGATTGGATAATAAAGGACCTGGGGCTCGAATATGCGGAAGCCGAGAAGGTAAAGTCTGCTATACGCGAAGGGGAAATAACCCCGGAGCTCGAAACCCTGACCCGCAATTTCAACGAATTGATTTGCGGTGAGATTAAGCGGACCCTCGATTTCTTCGCCTCGACGCTGTGGACGAGCAAGGTCGGCAACATACTGATCGGCGGCGGCTCGTCGAAGGTCCCTGGGTTAATAGACGTCCTCGCGGACCTGACCGAAGCCAACGTCGATCTCATGAACCCGTTCAGAAATATTTTCTACGATAAAAACGAATTCGATCCCGAATATATCGAAGCGATAGCTCCGAAGATGAGCGTCGTGATGGGCCTCGCAACCAGAAAGCCGGGGGATAAGTAATGATAAGGATAAACCTTATTCCCGAGCCGGAAAGAAAGGAAGTCAAGGGGACAGGCGAAATCTTTATAGGGATATGCGTTCTCGCGGCTTTATTCGCCGCCATTGTGGCGATCCATATTTTGCAGGGAAACAGGATCGAAGAGGTTAACCGGAGAATCGCGAAGGCCGAGAAACGGATCAAGGAGCTCGAAGTCGTAAAGAAGAAGGTCGACGAGTTTAAGGCAAAGAACGCCGAGCTCAACAGGAGAATCGAGATCATCAACGTGCTCGAGAAAAACCGGACCGGGCCATTGTACGTTATGGACGCCCTGTCCCAGGCGATCCCCAACAAAGCTTGGATAGACGAATTTACCGAGAAAGGGGCGCAGACCAAGCTCGTAGGCATAGCGGATAACGAATTCACAGTAGCGGATTTCATGAAGGCCCTCCAGACCTCTCCGTATTTCGTCGGCGTTGAGCTGGGCGTGATTAAGAAAACCGAGCTGCGCAAGCTCGATTTGAGGGCTTTCGTTATAAACACGAAGCTCGATTATGCCGGCAAGTCCAGGACGCAGGATAAGACTCAGGCGCCGAAAGCGCCTGGGAAGAGTTCTGACCCGGAAAAGGCGGTGAAGGAATAATGGCTTTCCTGGATGAATATTCTGAAAAACTGAACGAGCAGCCCCTTCACGTAAAAGCGGGCGTCCTGCTCCTCATTGTGGCGGTGATATCTGTCGTCTACTGGTATTTCTTCTGGTCGCCCGGGAACGAGCAGCTTCAGGCCGCCGAAAACAAACTGAGACAGCAGGAGATAAAGGTCAGGGAATACGAGGCGGTCGCGGCTGAGCTTCCCAAGTTTGAAAAGGAATATAAGAGGCTTGAGAGGGAATTCGAGCTTGTCGCACGCAAGCTGCCCAAGGATAAGGAGATACCCGCCCTGATAGACGGTGTTTATTCCGAGATAGCCGCCTCTAACCTCGAATCGATAATTTTCGCTCCGAAGCCCCAGGTAACGAAAGAGATCTACGCCGAGATCCCCATAGAGATGGAAGTTATCGGCACTTACTTTAACCTCGCCGATTTCTTCGACCGTATATCGAGGCTGCCGAGGATAGTGAACGTGAGGGACCTTCAGCTCACTCGTAACAATATCCGCGGGGGTACCGTGATCCTCAACGTTAAGTTTGACGTCGTTACGTTCAGGCTGCTGCCCGAGCAGGCGGCCAAGCCGGACGACAACAAAAAGATAAAGGGAAAGAAACGCAGGAAATGAATGTGTTAACGAAAACATCTCGATTCGATGGAGCGATGACCGGACTAATTCGATTATTCCTGGTCTCATTGATTATCTTCTCGCCCCTTCGCATGATAAGCGCGCAGGAAGCGGAGGCTCCCGCCGACAGCACCCTGTCGCAGGGTCTACAGGTAATTAAAGATGCCAGGGAAAACAAGCTCGAGACGCCTGAGGAGAGGGCCGAGAAGGCGGTGGGAGAAGAAAGCCCGGGGGCAGCTCCCGAGCCCGCCGAAGAAGCTGCGGATACGACAAGCCCGTCACAGCCGGGGAAAGTAGAGCCCATCACGGCCGGTGAGGAAAAGCTGCCTTATGACTCGACCGGGATGCGCGACCCCTTCAAGCCGTTTATTAAGCTCGTGGATACACCCTCTTCGCCCTCGGTCGTACTGCGTCCGCCCATTCAGAGATACCCCTTGAACCAGTTCAGGATAGTCGGGATCGTATGGATCGGCGGGAAGCCCCAGGCTATGATCGTAGACCCCGAGGCTAATACCTATTTCCTCGGCGTGGGCGACAAGATAGGGAGCAGCGACGGGGAGATACTCGAAGTCAGGCAGAACGGCATTCTGGTGCAGGAAAGAACGAAAATGGAGAATGTGTACGGAGAGGTAAAAATCGAAGTGAAGCAGTCTGTACTGGCGTTTCAGAATGATGAATAGGGGAAATCGTATTCAGGAGGATGATTAAGTTAAGGAGGATGGATTAATGAGAATCCTGATAATATCAATCGTGCTTGTAAC
>DATIET010000275.1:0-9899 GCA_035455615.1 Thermodesulfobacteriota bacterium | reverse complement strand
ATAAAAAGCAAACTCCTTCTTTTGATGTGAAGGGCAAATTTAAAGCCGAAGGTCATATAGTTATCGGGAATAATAACACAATAATATTGGATAGTAGCAAGACTAGTCTAGAAAAACAAGTAGAAGAAATGGAAGCAAATTTGACAGAAGTGACAAACAGACTGGAACATGATCAGGTTGATTCTGATGTATCGCAATCTAGGGTCAATTTGGAGGAATATAAGAAGGTTTTAGACATTCTTGAAAGCGGTCAATCTTTAGAAAACAAAGCAAGATTAAGAACTTTATATTATACAACTACTGATAAGGTCGCCCAGATACAAATTATCCTGTTACTTGCAGAATGGTACATGCCACAGGAGGATAATGAGGAAGATTTAATCGCCTTATGTGATGAAGGGATCGCGCTTGCGGATGAAATAAACGCGAAGCAAGAAAAAGCTGTTTTACTTGCTTATAAGGGAGATTTCATATCGATACAATTTTCGAACCTCGACTTTGAGACAGCTTCTAGCAATTTAATCGCAAATCAAGTTGGTATCTCATTGACTACAAAAGAGCAACATGATGAAGTTGTTAGAAAGTTGAACTCTTTATATGAATCATCTGATAAATGTTTTAAAGAAGCAGAGAGATTAGCAAAAGAAATTAACAGTTACAAAGCATTAGGATTTGTTTATAGAAAAATAAGTGTGGCTGCAGGACATAGATATATCCATCTTAAGGCTTTTGGTGCGGGTATGGCTGAAGGTGAGAAACAACTTGCTAAGAGAGCTTTTAGGTTATCAAAAAATATATATGCTTCTGCAAATGATGAGTTAGAAATCGCATATACATATTATAACTTTGCTAATCAACTAAGGAACTTTGGAGAAACGGAGGAAGCTAAGAGATTATTGGAAGAAGCAAAGTCAATTGCTTTAAGATATAACGAGGTTTCACTAGTTAATGCCGCGAATCTTTTATCAGATAGAATTAGAACTGGGTATATACCGGATGCTGGCTCATATTAATATTATTTCATTCCTTCCAGCTCCTTCACGGCCGCGAGGACGAGCTCTTTTAATCCGTCTCCTGTAGCGGAGGATACGGGGTATATCGTGATTCCCTTCTTGTCGAAGTATTTTTTTACCTCTTTGAGTTTTTCTCTAGCCTCCGTAATGTCTATTTTGTTGGGCGCGACGATCTGAGGCTTCTTCGAGAGCTCGGCGCTGTAGGCTTCGAGCTCCCTGTTCAGGGTCTCGTAATCGTCGATCGGGTCCCTCCCGGTGGCCGGTGAAAGGTCGAGCAGGTGAATCAAGAGCTTCGTGCGCTCGACGTGCCTCAGGAACTGGGTGCCGAGTCCCGCCCCCTCATGAGCGCCTTCAATAATGCCCGGTATATCCGCGACTACGAACGTTTTTCCATCCCCGTAGCTGACCACCCCGAGGTTCGGCACGAGCGTCGTGAAGGGGTAATCTGCGACCTTCGGCCGTGCGGCCGATATTCTGGAAATGAGCGTGGATTTCCCGGCGTTCGGAAACCCTATTATGCCCACGTCAGCTAGGAGCTTCAGCTCCAGCAGAAGCGTCCTCTCTTCGCCTTCGCCTCCGGGCTCGGCTATCCTGGGCGCCTGGTTCGTCGACGTCGCAAACCGCGCATTCCCTTTCCCTCCCCTGCCGCCTTTCGCGACGAGAAGCGTTTCGTCCTTTTCGGTGAGGTCCCCCAGGACTTCACCCGTATCGAAGTCCCTGACGATCGTTCCCACGGGTACGGGGATGTGGAGTGTATCGGCGTTCTTCCCGTGCATGTCCTTTCCCTTTCCGTGCTCGCCCCTTTTCGCCTTGTAGTGCTGCTTGTACCTGTGGTCGAGGAGGGACGACATATTTTCGTTCGTTATCATGAAGACATCGCCACCGTTCCCGCCGTCGCCTCCGTTCGGGCCTCCGTGCGGGACGTACTTTTCCCTCCTGAAACTGACGCAGCCCCTGCCTCCGGCCCCTGATTTTACGTATATCTTCGCTTCATCGATGAACTTGACCATGGGCTGATATTATAATCGAATAATAAAAATATTCCGGAGTGGAACGAATTGCGCCGTCACGGAGAAAGCGTCTCAAGCGGTGATGTATAATTTAGAATGCTTTTCGGAGAGCAGCCTGTATAGTTTAGCTTGATGTTTATTTATAAAATGAAACCCTTCGGGAGAGAAACCAAATGTCCAAGCCCACATCGAGACAGCACGGATGGACGTCGTCCTCGGAAATCCGGGAGCCTGTGCCCGAGCTTTCGTATGCGGAGCGTGTGAGGACTCTCGTTTACAGGAACAGAATGGGGACGCTTTCGACTAATTCGAAGAAGCACCCGGGCTCGCCATTCGGCTCGCTCATGCCGTACGGGCTCGACGGCAAGGGGCGTCCTATATTCCTTATCAGCACAATGGCTGTGCATACTCAAAACCTCGAGCGCGACCCGCGCGCGAGCCTATTCGTATCGCAGACGGACTCCCAGGGAGACCCGCTCGACGCGTCGCGCGTTACTCTGATCGGCTCGGTGTCGAAGGTCCCAGAGGGCGAGACCGGCGAGGCGAGGGAGCTTTATCTCTCACGCTACGGAAACGCGAGTTACTGGGTCGATTTCGACGATTTCTTCTTCTACCGCATGGATATCGCCGATATATATTTCGTAGGCGGCTTCGGCGCGATGGGGTGGGTGACCGCGGACGATTATCACGGGGCCGGGGTCGACCCGCTTGCGGACGACTCTCAGGGGATAATCAGGCATATGAACGAGGACCACAGAGACGCGCTTCTATTGCTCGCGAAGGCGTTTACCGGCGGCGGCGCGGAGGAGGCCTCGATGACGTCTATCGACAGGCTCGGGTTCCATGTACGCCTCAGGGCGGGCTCGGAGGTGTTCAGCAGGCGGATCGGTTTTATCAGGGAGGCTCGCAGCAAGGAAGAGGCGAGGGAAGTGATCGTGGAGATGGTGAAGCGTGCGAGAGCAGGAGCGTAGCCGTATATGAGAGAGAGAAGCGCGATGATACTGGGCGCCGGGGTGTCGGGTCTCACGTGCGGAGTCAGGCTATTGGAGGAGGGGTTCGATGTCAGGATAGCTGCCCACTCGCTACCCCCGGACACCACATCGAACGTCGCGCCCGCGTACTGGTACCCCTATAAAGTCGCGCCGCAGGACAGGGTGCTCGGCTGGGCGGCATTTTCATACGCTAGGTTCGTCGATCTGAGCCTTATCCCCGAGAGCGGCATCTCGATGTCCCCTCTGCTCAAGATATTCGATCAGGAAGTGGACGAGCCGTTCTGGAAATCCGCTGTACGCGCTTTCCGAAGGGCAGAGCCGGGAGAGCTTCCTCCGGGCTACGTCGACGGGTTCGTCATTGAAGTGCCGCGAATAGAGACCCCGGTCTACATGCGGTATCTCCTGAACAGATTTACAGAGTCGGGAGGGGTACTGGACAAGCTCGACGGGGAAGCCGCTTCCCTCGAAGAAATCTCGGGAGAAGCGCCGTTACTCATTAATTGCACCGGACTCGGCGCCGGGAAATTATGTCATGACGGAAATACATTTCCGATCCGCGGGCAGATAGTGATCGTGAAGAATCTTGGCTTCAAGCGTATTATCAGCGTCGAATCCGGGAAGCTCGCACCTATCTACATCGTGCCCCGGAATGATGACTGCATTCTCGGAGGGACGGCGGAAGAGAATGACTGGGATCTGAATATTGATCCTGCCACCTCTGACAAAATTCTATCGAAGTGCACGGCGATCGAGCCCTCGATAGCGGATGCGGAGATTCTCGGCCACAGAGTCGGGCTCCGTCCGGGAAGGACGGAGGTAAGGCTGGAGCTCGAAGAACTGCCCGGCGGAGGGACTGTAATACACGACTACGGCCACGGCGGGGCCGGGTTTACACTATCGTGGGGCTGCGCCGAAGAAGTTATCAAGCTTGCGGAGGATTTCTTTTCCCGATATGAGAAATAATAATAGACTAACTGCGTTATTTACGCTCGCCCTCCTTTTCTTGTTTATAACAGCGGCGGGCGCGAAAAAAGAAGCTGAAATTATTTTTGAGGCCGAGCGTGAGAATGAGCCCATACCGCTTCCGACCACTGGAAATCCGGGACTCACGCTTGAAGGGACGTATGAGATTCAAACCGAATACGTCCGCTTAAAGCTCGGCAATGACAAGATCGCCGGTTATAAGGCGGGACTCACATCGAGAGGGGCGCAGGAGAAGTTCGGTGTGAGCACGCCTGTCTCGGGGGTATTATTTTCGTCGGGAATGTACATGAATTCACCTTCTGTCGACGGCTCGAAATTGCGGGGCCCGGTGATCGAGACCGAGATTGGCTTTGTGGTCGGGAAGCCCATCGAGGAAAAGATTACGGACGCAGGCAGGCTAATGGACCATATCAGCACAATAATGCCGGTAATCGAGATACCTGAAGCTGGATTCGCGGATATGAACAAATTAAAGGCAGAGGACATCGTCGCCGCGAATGTGGGATCGGCTGCATTCATTACCGGCGCGCAAAAACCGCTCGCCAACGACGATCTGGACGGTCTTATAGTCGAACTCGTCTCGGGCGGGGAGACTCTCTATGAGGGCAGGGGATCGGACGCAATGGGCGGTCAGCGTGAGGCGCTCCTCTGGCTCGTGAATTCGGTGCTCGGAAACGGCTGGAAAATCGAGAAAGGGAATATTCTCATAACGGGCGCGCTGGGTAATGTTGTGCCCGCGAATCCGGGACGCTACGAAGCGCGATACGGAGGACTTGGAAATATTTCGTTCGAGATTAAGAGATAGATATCAAATGATATGCGGATTGAGTGTTCTAAACAGGCTATATCGCATTCGGCTTGTCCAATTCAACGTTCACTGCAATAACTTTATACTGAGAGGCTGGTATGAAACGGGTGTATGGAGCGTTATTCCTTCCCGCTTGCCTGCTTTGCCGTTTCGAGCTGCATAACGTTCTCGAGCACGTCCACCCAGTAACGCCACCAGTAAGAATTTGGCTTGTGCGCGTTCTTCTGGACGTCCGCCCATGATATCACCTGATGTATGGTTCCGTGATAGAGGAGGAGCTTCTCGGCCGCGTCTTTGGCTTCTTCCGGGTCGACCTCGATCTTGTCGAGCTGTGTTTCAATCTGGTTTTTAATTTCTTCTATATATGGACCAATCTTATCGGCGAGCTCCTTTATGGCTTCTGAAGCCTGGACCGTATCGCCTTCGAGCTCTTCCGAGTTTTTATTGATAACATCGACAAAATCGAGGATTTTATCTGCGTTGAGTCTGGCTTTCATGCTTTCTTTCGAAAGGTCTGTCAGCTCTTTTGCATTAAGGGCCATAATATGCCTCCTTTCTGTATCGTGCGGGAATTATAAGGTTAGCATTTTTTATCGAAAATAACAGTTTCGATTAAGGGAGAAGAGCCTTCAGCTCCTCATCGGCCAGGGCCTTTTCTTCGAGCGACGGTTCGAGCTTCAGGGCTCTTTTGAGGTCGGAGGCGGCTTTGTCGCGCTCACCCGCATGAAGGTGTAGGCCCGCACGGTTATATAGCGCGTCCGGGTAATCGGGTTTGAGCTCGAGCGTCCTGTCGTAAGCCTTGAGGGCTCCTTTCGGCTTGTCCAGATTGTGGAGCGAAACCGCCTTGTTATACCACGCTTCGACGTAATTCCCCTGAATCGAGATGGCCTTGTCGTATGCCTCGATAGCCTCGAGGTCTTTTCCGAGCGCGCTCAGGGCGGCTCCCTTGTTGCACCAGGCGACCGGGAACCCCGGATTCAACTCCACCGCTTTTGCGGCCGCTTCGAGCGCCTCCTCGTATCTGCCGAGCTTTCCCAGAGAGGAGGCTTTGTTGTTCCAGGCCTCGGCGTAACGCGGATTTATTGCTAACGCGTGATCGTAAGCCATTATTTCCTCTTCCACCCGGCCCATGACCGAGAACGTTATTCCCTTGTTGTACCAGGCTTCCGCAAAATCGGGTTTAAGCTCTATCGCTTTATCGAGCGCATCGATCGCGCGGTCGAATTCGCCCTTGTAATAAAAATCTGTCGCTTCCAATACGAAATCTTCGGGCTTCAACTTATACTCCCATCACTTTGTTTTCATATTAATGTATCGGCTCAAATCCCGGCTGCTTTGTCGTGCAGGGTTTACGAAAGAGCCAATAGTATTATCCAGATCAGAAGGACCAGATTCATAACGCACAGTACGTAGAATATGATATGGTTCGCCTTCACTGAACGGTCTCTCAGAAAGCCGCGGGATAATTTCCTGGAAAAGTACAGGAAGGCGATGGCGATGATTATGACTATCAGGAACGAGTTCGAGCCTATGTTGCTTCCAAGCCGATTGGATATGTAAACGGCGTAAAAGATTACGAAGAAAAATAAAAAATTGGAAAGCAGCCATGAGGAGAAGATCGAGTATGAGTCTACGATTTTTTCGGGAGTATTCAGATCTGGTTTCAGGCGTTCGAGTATCATTCGTATTTCATTATTTTACAGGTCTGTATACGACCAGGCCCGGTTTATTTTTCATGTATTCGCCGAGAATTTCATCGACGACCTTTTGGTTCTTTTCTTTTGAGGAAGCGTGTCTTAAGAAAACTTTGCCGTCATTTTTGATTATGATCCCCGTATGGGAGACGTCGAGACCTTCCTTATCGGTGTATATGCCGACGAAGTCGCCTGTCATCAGCTTGCTCAATACGGATGCGTCGAGTGCGTCCGAGGGTATATAGTGAACGGTCCTGTTTATCACCGGGATTCCGGGCAGGTAATATGTACCGTCGCTTTTAAGGTTCAGGTTCTTGGATACCCCCATCGTTTTTACTCCGCCCAGAGCGGAAGTCACGTCCTCGACTAATTCATAGTTATTAATGGGCCAATCGGAGAAGAAATGATTCCTGTTCCTGAACGCGACCACGCCGTCGCGGTACCTTACCTTTCTAAGCGTGTCTTTGAATTCCGGGAACGACCCGGAGAGGCTCATCGACTCTACGTAATCTATATACGTAAAGCAGTCCATGCCCTCGAGGTCGACCGTGAAGGTCTCGGGAGTGTTGACGTCCCCGGTGAGTGTCGAGCCCACATACGGCGTGCCTAGAAATTTCTCCGAAATAAAATTGATCCGTGCGCCCGCGCCTCCGAGTTTCGAGGACTCGGTCATGATTTCCGTAAGCCCGCCCTCCGTCCATTTACCGAGCTCGATGACCTCTGTCGTGTTTTTCTCCGAACCGGTTTGGGCACGTGTGATAGCTGAGAAGTGGAAACTCGATATTGTGATGATTATAGTTAAAATAATTTGATAAGTATGTGAAGTGAGTTTGAACTTTTTCATAGGAGTATGTCCGGATCCATATGGAATTCACTCATCACGTATTTGTATTTTTTGAATTTAACGACTCCTAGTTGAATCATTCTATTTAATAGGCGGGATCCCAAGGTCTTTACAGATTTTCTTTGCAAGAATGTCACTTATTTCCGAGTGTCTTGGGACAGCAGATCTTTTATTGAGCGTGGGGTTGAACCACCAGGAATGCCGTCCGCCTTCTCTAAGCAGGATGCAGTCGTTTGTTCGCGGATAGCGGACTAACTGATCCCGCTTCATAGAGGAATTTGTTCTTCCTGATATTTATCTCCCGCTGCTGCGATAGCGTCCTGTTTATTAAACTCCAACGCTTCCTCGAGCGTTATTTTCGAACTTTCCAATAACTCTTCGCGTGTCGGTTCCTGGCAGTTGACGCCGGGAATTTCTTCTACCCATCCAATCCACCAATCCCCGTCTTGTTTTATTACTGCGTTATATACGTTATTCATGATCCTACCTTGGTTTTATTGTCCGTTACCCTCGATAAGAAATAGTATAAATTGGTTTTTCATACTAGTAAATCTGCCGTTATTTTTGTTTGAACTTTGGAACTTTCACTGAACCCTCGTCCTTTAATAACTTATACGAACTGCCGAAATGTTTTATAACCCGCGGTCAATCGAATACCTCGTCGAGCCAGTCGAGAGCGACGGCAGCGGCGTAGGACGGGTTCCCGACCTGACAGTGTGTGTCGGCCCCTTCGAATTCCGTGAACTGGTATTCCGTTACGGGAGCCGGGACTTTTTCTGCGAACTCGTTAAATTGCTTCTCGGGCTGCCCGCCCTCGCCCGAGCCCACAAGCGCAAGGCAAGGGCATTTGATGTTCTTTATCGCGTCGCCTACGGCGAATTCCCTCAAATAGATAAACGTGTCCCTGAACGTGGGCTGACCGTAGCGCACCATCAGGTTAGTCGCCCTCGATTTCGCTTCGGGTGGAAAAACTTCGTCGGGTATACCGGGTATGTCCTCCAATCTGAAATTCTGGTCGTCCTGAATCTCAGCGGGGTCGTAGCCTATAAAGGCGCTCAGGTAATCGTGAAGGTTCAGTATGGGGGAATTCGGGATGAGGGCTTTTATTCTCGGCTCGTGCGCTGCGGACCTCGTGGAGAAGTATCCGCCTACGCTTATCCCCATGAGGGCGAGCCTCGAGGGATCCACCTCGGGTCTGTCGATAATAAAATCTATTACAGTTTTTGTGACGTTCTCGAAATCGGGCTCGAAGTGTGTGTTCGTAAAAAATCTGTAAAGGTCCATCTGGCCGGGCCCTGCGTAGTGGACGACGTTGTATCCCCTCTCGAGGGCGGGGTATCCGTGCATCAGGTATTCCTCTTCGAGCGTTCCGTCGAAGCCGCTCACGATGAGAAGGGTCTTCCTCTTCTGCGCCTCCGGGCCCGGGGTCATGATATAGACGGGGAGGTCGATGTTTTTATAGGTCAGCATCTCTTCCTCGAACGTATGCCAGACGTACTTCATGGCTTCGATGAAGCAGTCGCGGGATTTTATGCCGAGTTCTCTGTGTCTGGGGTCGAGGGGGCTGGTGTAATACTCGGCTGCGCGGAAGGAGTTCGAAGCCTTTAAGAACAGGTCGCGGGCGCTCGTCGTGTGTCCCTTAGATGCGCGCTTGTGCGCGTCCTTCTGCTGCCACCGGGCGAGCTTCTCGAATTCATCCACCCAGCTCCCGGGGTCTCCGTCCTTTATGCGCGCTGCGGCGGAGAGGCATTCGCCGACAGACGCCCCTCCGAACGACGCGGAGCCCAATTGCCGCATGAGCTGAAAGTCCATTTCCTCATTCTCGAAACCTCTGACCCTGGTCTTACTCCGTGTTATTTCCGCCATGGTTATACTCCGGAATGTGCTTTTTTCTCGTTAGGATATCGATAAAGCGTTATTAACTATACTGTCTTGACGGTTACATAACAACAATTTCGCACTGTCTACGTTAGGTGCATTGATATATCTCGTCAAACTACCCCGTTCGGCGGACGCCGGAAGAAATTTCTTGATTATGGTGTTATGATTTAAGTATGAGATTGAAAGAGTTTTTTGATTCCATTACGGAGCGGCTCTATGGGGGAGCGGCGGTCAAAGCCGTTTACGGAGAGCCTATAGAGGCACAGGGGAAAACGATTATCCCGGTAGCCAAGGTCATCTACGGCTTCGGCGGGGGGTTCGGGGAGACGGGGAAGGATAAGAAAGAGGGTGCTGACAGGGAGGGCGGCGGTGCGGGGGCAGGGGTCCGGACAAAACCCGTCGGTGTCATCGAGGTGACCGAAGAGGATACCCGTTTTATCCCGTGCTTCGACGGGAAAAAGTATGCCGCGCTCCTGGCTCTCGGTTTTATAGTCGGATTTCTAATGGGCAGGAGATGAGCCCGGCTTACGGATTCGTTCAGCCCTTGCAGCGCTTCATTTTATTTTCCTCTCCCCTATAATCGTTACGATCAATTTCCTTGAGCCGCCTTGGTTACGGTGCTCGCATAGGTAGATACCCTGCCACGTGCCGAGATTGAGCCTTCCGTTCTTCA
>DATIET010000274.1:0-2582 GCA_035455615.1 Thermodesulfobacteriota bacterium | reverse complement strand
ATAAAACGGAAACCGAAAGTAAAATTCGACAGCTCCCGTGTGAGCTTCCAGGACATCGGGGGCCTGAAAGAACAGATAACGAAGGTGAGGGAAATCGTCGAGCTCCCTCTCAAATACCCCCAGCTCTTCGACAGGCTCGGTATAGACCCGCCGAGGGGCATCCTACTGGTAGGTCCCCCCGGGAGCGGTAAAACGCTCCTTGCAAAGGCGGTCGCACACGAGACGAATGCCAACTTTCAGGTAATAAACGGCCCGGAGATAATGCACAAATTTTACGGGGAAAGCGAAGCGAGGCTCCGCGATATATTCGAGATAGCCACGAGGAACCAGCCGTCGATAGTATTCCTCGACGAGCTCGACGCCATCGCGCCCAAGAGGGACAAAGTCTCCGGGGACGTGGAGAAAAGAATCGTCTCACAGCTCCTCTCGCTCATGGACGGCCTCAAGCACAGGGGGAACATCGTCGTCATAGGGGCGACCAACCTTCCGTCCGCGATCGACCCGGCGCTCAGGAGACCGGGGAGGTTCGACCGGGAAGTAGCGCTCGAAGTGCCCGACCGGAACGGACGGGCGCAGATACTGGACGTGCACACCCGCGGAATGCCTCTCGACGACGACATCGACCTCGACCGCCTGGCAGACATGACGCACGGTTTCGTAGGGGCCGACATAGAGAACCTCTGCCGTGAAGCCGCGATGAAATCGCTCAGGAAAACGCTCCCCGATTACGACGACGGGGAAGAAGAGTTTATGTTCAAGAACGGAAATATTACGCCCATCAGGGTGGGCATGGGCGACTTCATGGAAGCGCTCAAGGAAGTCGAGCCGTCGGCCATAAGGGAGATTTTCGTCGAGATATCCGAGGTCACGTGGGACGATATCGGAGGGCTCAGAGAAATAAAGGACAAGCTCGTAGAAGCCGTGATATGGCCGATAATTCACAAAGACCTATTCGAGATCACGGGCACGAAAGCCCCCAAGGGGATACTCCTCTGCGGCCCGCCCGGGACGGGCAAGACGCTCCTCGCGAAGGCGCTCGCAAATCAGAGCGGGGCAAACTTCATTTCCGTTAAAGGGGCGGAGCTCCTATCGAAGTACGTAGGCGAATCCGAACAGGCGGTGAGGGAGGTATTCAAAAAGGCGAAACAGGTCGCTCCCTGTATCGTCTTCTTCGACGAGATAGACGCTCTTGCGCCCCCGAGGCGAGAGTCCGATGGAACCCGCGTATCCGAGAGGGTCGTGAGCCAGCTCCTCACCGAAATGGACGGCGTCGAGGACCTGAGGGAGGTCCTCATCCTCGCGGCCACGAACAGGATAGATATCGTCGACCCGGCCCTTCTCAGGTCGGGCAGGTTCGACCTCATTTTCAATATCCCTTATCCGGACGAGGACGAGCTATACGAGATTCTCAAGATCCACACGCGGGGAAAACCGATTGCGAAGGACGCGAAGCTGAAAGAGATCGCCCGCAAAACCTCGGGGCTGTCGGGCGCGGATATCGAGCTCGTGTGCCAGAGGGCGTCGATCATCGCCATAAGGGAACACCTCAAGAACAGGAAAAAAGCTATAAGAATTACCGAGGGACACTTCGACGAGGCGCTTTCAGAGCTCAGGACCAAGATCATAACGAATGTGGGAATAAATCACGTGCTCCCGGACAAAGAGAGTGTCTGAGAGAGAAGCCCTCCCGTATATATTATCATTCATCCTGGGATCGGTTATAGGCAGTTTTCTGAACGTTTGCATATACAGGCTGCCGAAGGGGGAATCCGTCGTCTTCCCGCCCTCTCACTGCACTTCGTGCGGAAAAGCGATCAGGTTCTACAATAATATCCCGATACTGAGCTACCTGATACTCAAGGGCAGGTGCGGAGATTGCGGCTCGCGTATCCCTCTCCGGTATCCGACGGTAGAGATGATCTCCGGCATCGCCCTCGCGGGATTATTCTACAAATTCGGCCTCTCGCTCGATACATTATTTTATGCGGTTCTCACGTATTCGCTCATCGTCATTACGTTCATCGACCTCGGGCACATGATCATCCCGAACGCTATAACGATACCGGGGGCCGCCGCCGGATTAATCTATAACGCGCTCGCGACGGATTGGGAAAGGAGCAGAGACCTCCTGGGGGCGTTTAACTTCAGCCTAGATAATTTCTTCGGAGTGCTCAACGAGGTGCCGTTCCTCGATTCCGTATTCGGGCTCATAACAGGCGGAGGGATCCTGTTTCTGATCGCCTTTCTCTACATCGCGATACGGAAACAGGAAGGGATGGGCATGGGGGACGTAAAGCTCCTCGCGATGATAGGGGCGTTCCTCGGATGGAAAGGGGTCGTCTTCGTGATGCTCGTGAGCTCCCTCCTCGGCACGGTAACCGGATTATCCATAATTCTGTATAAGAAAGGGGACCTTAAATACGCCCTCCCCTTCGGTCCTTTTCTCTCGCTCGCCGCAGTGATCTACGTGTTCACGGGCGGCTTCAGCCTCATAAATTAGTTGCACACGTCCGCCTAAAAAGAACTAAACTTAGGTAAAACGGGATAGTTATGCCTCCCCGGTATACCGGGGCTCCGTCCCG
>DATIET010000273.1:0-4268 GCA_035455615.1 Thermodesulfobacteriota bacterium | reverse complement strand
GAACCATCGGTAGCGGTAGGGCCTTTTATGATGCAAGACAGCCGCGTATATCCCGTTTCGATTCAGTAATTTTACGTGGCCGTATAATATGCCGTTCCCCCAGCTCGGTTTCTCAAAATCGGGAGCAAGATAATAAATCGTCACGGTCTACTCACTATTAAATTCATATTGTCAGTCAACGGTCCGAACCGGATACGCCCTGAGCTATGTGTCTCAGTAAAGAAAGAGACTTGTAAATCAAAGAGGCCGGTAATTTTGACACATGCCAGGAATCGGCAGCGGTTATTGCGTCTCTGCACCCACGGCATATAAAATCCGCAGGAGCTTCTTCGGTCCCGTATATCCAGCGCCTCATCTTTGCAAATTCCGGCCCGGTAAGAACCTCGTCCACTGTTTGTCTGTTAAGATCGCCTACTATGTAAGCATTATTGTAGTCCTGACAGCAGAGGAAACACTCCCCCTTCGGGTTGATATGCAGGTGCTGAAAGGGTCGGGAGCCCAATAACGAACAGCCCCGCAGCTTTTTATGCGGGTTATCCGTCTTCAACCCGAGACTGAGATAACCCGCACGGTTAGTCAAAATAGAGTATTTAACGTTGAAATATGATTCCGAGAAGTGTTCCGCTATCTCTCTGAAGCTGCGGATATGGTTTTCATCCCCCATGCCCAGCACCGCTATATCCATATATTCAGCAATTTTCTTGTCTTTAATATAATCGAGGTTCCTGATAACCGTACCGACGTGGTCGCCTCCGCGGTCTTTCTTATATCGTTCGCGGTCCATTGTCGAAAGGTTTACCGAAAGATAACCCACCCCGCCCATATCCATAATTTCGTCCGACCTTGATGGTGTAAGACCGGTGGCGTTCGTGTTCACCGCCGGATGGAAGCCGTATTTCTTAATGAGCCTTACCTGATCCACAAACCGCTTGTCGGCTGTAGGCTCGTTGTAGCTGATCATGAATACGAGCTCCACTGTATTGCGGTAAGCCGACAGCTGCCTCAAAATATCCTCATAAAAGTCGATCGACATAGAATATTCTTCTCTCGGATTTATAGAAACAGGGCAGAAATAGCACGCCTGATTGCATACCGTATTCGCTTCGATCGATACGAATTTAAGATAAAAGCGTTTTGACAATTCCTCATTGTCCTTATCCGGGATTATCCACCCCTCGCTTTTTAGTAGGTGTTTTAAATCCAGGGACAGAGCATCCGGAGAAAGCATCCCCGATGCCATAGCCCTTAATTCCCCGTATCCAAGGTCTTTCGGCAGACTTGTACGGTTTGTCAAAGGGTTATAGACGCGGTCCCGATGTAAATTCAGATACGGCTCGACGATCAATCTCATACTCTCTTCTTTTTCATCCACGATCTCGTAAACACTCCCATTCAATATCTGTCAGCGGTATGCTTTTTATCACAACACCAAGACCCGCATTCAGGCTTCATCTGATCTTCGTATGCCTGCCGAGATATTTCTCCGTTCATCTAAACAGAGCATCCCTCACCCTAAACACGATAGGCGGTACGAATAATGCGACTGCATCTTTTAATTTTTGCGCCCTTTCGGCTTTCCTCAGCGTCTGCCCGGGTTTCAGTTTAAATAAGGTAGTATGCTCTTCGAGCCCCGCGTTTATCTCCTCTTCCGGTCTGCCGTTCGTGTAATAGTAGAGCGCGAGAGATTTCCTGCTCCCCCCGTTGGGGCAGTTTACAGGAGTAGGGTTGCCGTGGTACGAGAAATCCGTAGTAGAAAACACGACTGCCGTATTGCATGCAGGTACAACCATTTTGTGACACGCCTTCATTTCCCTGTCCCAGAGTTCGAGCTGTCCGCCGTTTTCATCCGTCCACCCTTTATTCAGATAAATGAGAAGATTGAGCCTCCTGTCGAGCCTCATCTTAGGGTGCCTGTTAAAATCCGCGTGTATGTTGAGAAACCCGCCGTGCTTCAGCTCGTGCAGCCCGCCGCCGAAAAAGTGAGGGTCGGGGACGAGGCCGTCTATGCCAGTCATCCCTTCCAGGAAATCTATAAACGGTTTTGAATTCAGGAAATGGAGGAATACTTTTGTGCGCGGACCGAAATGGTCTTCACCGATACTTGCAAGTTTGACTTCATGCTCGTTATCGTACTCGAGCTTCATCCGAGACCTGCTCAGATCGGGAAACTCCTCAAGCACGGCGTCGAGTATCTCTTCATTAAAAAGACCCTCAATCACGATGTGGGGAAAAGGAGTGTTGTTTTGGTATTCATCCGCTTTTTCCTTTCCAAGCCCGCCGAGTTCGGCCTTTATCCAGTGCATATACACTGTTATATAACCTCCTACACCCATTCGATATATTATCGAATATTCAGCCGGTTTAAACTATTTTTTCACCAGAGCTGAAATTAATGAACTCCACTTATTTTTTTCGAAAATGCTCAACAGGATAACGTTTGAGAGCATAGCGTGTTGTCCATTCCACCCGTATTTCGATATATTTTGCTCGATCGGTATGCACTTAAAACATACATACACAACATGCATATACAAGGTTACAACATTATATACAACTTCTTGTACTTGCACAATTGGAAACTTCTCCCCGGGGGGGCCTGCCTCGGTTCATACGTAAATACATTTCTTACTTATCATTCAGAAAACTCCGGCCAAAGGGAAATATCTATTTCCGGAAACAGTTTCTTCATCGCCTGGACATCCGGCGAATAATATCCGGCAAGACGTTCTCTTTCCTCTTCCGTGATATCCGGAATTTTATGCTCTATACGATTGACGGGTCTCCCGGGGTTTGCGGGCTTATACCCGTCATCAATCCCCAGGAATTTGTATGTTCGCGAAATCTCCGTATAAATATCCAGCTTGCATTTTTCATATTGCAATATCAAAATTTGATCGCGTTCGAAAAGGGACAAAAGTCTTGAAAGAGGAAATGAGAGGGAGCTTTGAGTTATTGAATCCGGGAATACCCAAAACAATTCTACCATATGATTGAGGTCGGTTCCGAGATCAAAACGCTCGGAATATACGGATTTGAACTGATTTAAATGTGAGATAAACCTATCGATAGGGTTTCTGAGAATTATTAGAATTTTAGTTTCGGGAGCGGCTCCGGCCAAATAATCCAGGGCTAACGGGTACCAGAGGTAACTCGGGGACCATTCTCCGCTTATACAGTTGTCGGGGGAGGCAAAGGCCTGACGGTAAACGGAAATATCTTCCTTACTTATCCCATGAGTGCCGAAATGGTAGAAATAAGCGAGTTCCTTTTCTTTCAGTCCGTTCTCCACCACTTGTGGATGTTCCAGGATCAACGAATACCACCAGGTAGTGCCGGCCTTAGGACTGGCGACACCTACGAAATCAGGGCCTTTGATCTTCCAGTCATCCGGTATCCGATAGAGATCCGACGTTCCGAAAGGGCGCGTCATAGGGCTATAAACAGGAAGTCCGCCGGATTTTACAGTCCTCGAAGTTCTATTCCAAACGCTTTTTAATAAATCCTTCATGACCAGCATCTCATTTCCGGGAAACAACCCCGATCAAGTCTTCTAAATCGAGATTCATTGCAACTCCCTTAAAGCTCATGCAATAAATAATGAACATTTATCTCCACTCATTCGGTGGTGTAAGATGCCTAATTTGCTATAATTCACGTTATCCATATCCCTTTCTCCTGCTGACCGTTCTTTTAATATATCCAGTGCAGTGCTTAGAACTTATGGTCCTTTTGTCACCCAGACTCCAGTCGTCCGCATAACCGTATCTTTCCATATATTCGGCAAACAACGGCTTGAAAAAATCAACATCCTCCGGGAGGAACCAGTTTTTCCAGTCGCCATAGCCCCTTGTCCTCGGGACATGGCTGTTTTCATCGCCGACTTCAGCCTCGCCGGTCAGCCGGTACCCGAGGTACTCTTCGAGTCCCCGAATGTCCCCGTCCACGAAATCCTCATACTTGATCCGGTAATACTCCGCCAAACCGCTTTCGAACCCATAGATCCAATTTTGTTGACTTTTCATCCAATCGGCAACCTTACCTAGTGACTGCCCGGGTATTAATTTCAGAACCTGTTGTAATAATGAAACGAATGAGATACTTTCCGGGTTCTCTTCCTTCAGATTGAATATGGTCAATACAGAATTGAGATTGTCGTCATTGTCATATATAGACGGCGACTGCTGTATCAAGAACATCAACCCGCTTACGACCCAGTCCCTCGGGTCCCTGACTATGTAGATTTTTTTGTCGAATCCCATGAACGACTT
>DATIET010000272.1:0-3533 GCA_035455615.1 Thermodesulfobacteriota bacterium | reverse complement strand
AGCTTTCTTTAGTTAATATAAGATCGCGGCCGCGGGAAATATTTTTTTAATTCGCGCTTGGAATATCGAAAAGAGTCTGTGTTATAGTATTAACTTAGTTCATTAAAGCGAGGTGAATGCAATGGAGCAAAAAAAAGCCGGAAAGAGAGGTAAGAGAAAAATAAAAGACCTCGTCGATATGCTTGAAGACCCTGAAAATTCAGGTTACATAGGTGGAGACTACGAGGATATGATGGACCTTCTCGAACAGGAATTAGCCGAATCGGAAGAAGAGGAAAATCAGGAAGAAAAGGAATGAGGGCCCGCTTCTCTTTCGAATTCACCCTTTTTCAAATAAACCATAATCACGGATATCGCGGCGGGCGTGATGCCCGATATCCTGCTCGCCTGTCCTAAAGACCCCGGACGTACATTCGACAGTTTTTGCACGATCTCTTTCGACAACCCCGGGATGCCGTCGTAAGAAAAGTCCCCGGGTATCGGCATATTTTCGAGCTTCCTGAATTTATCGATCTGCTCGACCTGCATCCTGATATAACCCTCATATTTTACTTCCATTTCAATCTGGGTGACGTAATCCTCGCCCGCAGGAGCCTCACACACTCCGCCACCGATCATTTCGAGCTCTCTGTACGATATCTCGGGTCTTCTCAGAATTTCCTTGAGCGTCTGCGGTTTTTTGAGAGGAGAGGAGCCCAATCCCGACAATATATTATTAACCCCGGGGCTCGGCATGATCTTGATGCGCTCAAGCCTGTGAAGCTCGTCGGATATAGCCTTTTTCTTGTTGTAGAACTTCTCAAACATTTTTTCGTTCAGAAGCCCGATCCCGTAGCCGATTTCACCGAGCCTTATATCGGCGTTGTCCTCTCTCAGTACGAGACGGTACTCGGCCCTCGACGTAAACATCCTGTATGGCTCGTCTACTCCTTTCGTTACAAGATCGTCGATCATTATTCCTATATACGCCTGTGAGCGGTCGAGTATAAGAGGCTCCCGCCCCTTTACGCAGAGCGCGGCGTTTATGCCGGCCATGAGTCCCTGGCTCGCCGCTTCCTCGTATCCCGTGGTCCCGTTTATCTGACCCGCAAAGTAGAGGTTATCGACAAGCTTCGTTTCGAGAGTAGGTTTCAGTTGCACCGGATCGACAAAGTCGTACTCGACGGCATAGCCGGGCCTCATGATTTCCACGCGGGAAAGGCCGTCGATAGTCCTAACGAGCTCGTACTGAACCTCCAGAGGAAGGCTCGTCGAGATGCCGTTCGGATATATTTCGTAGGTGTGGGTCCCCTCGGGCTCGAGAAAAATCTGGTGCCTCTCCTTGTCGCGGAACTTGACGACTTTGTCCTCTATGGAAGGGCAGTACCTCGGCCCTATACCCTTTATCTCGCCCGAGTAGAGCGGCGACTTGTGGAGGTTGTTCGTTATTACCCTGTGCGTGTTTTCATTCGTATAAGTGATATAGCACGGCAGCTGCTCTCTACTGATAGAGCTGTTGGAGAAAGAAAAGGGCCTGGGGTTCTCGTCACCAGGCTGGGGCTCGAGCATTCCCCAGTCGATGGTCCTCCCGTCGAGTCTCGGGGGCGTCCCCGTCTTGAGCCTGCCCACCCTGAACCCGAGGCTCCCGAAGGAATCCGAGATGCCGATCGCCGCCGCCTCGCCCGCGCGCCCCGATGATATTTTCGTAGCGCCGATGTGTATCAGGCCGTTCGGGAATGTCCCCGGCGTGACGACGACCGCATCCGAAAAGAAATGCTCACCGAGCGTAGTTTTTACGCCTGCCACCCTGCCGTTCGCAACGATAAAGCCTTCGGCCATCCTCTGCTTTAAGTCGATATTGCTCTCGGCCTCGAGCGCGCCTTTCATGTACGCCCTGTACGCCTGCCTGTCGGCCTGTATCCTCGTCGCCTGAACGGCAGCCCCTTTTCGGGTGTTGAGCCTCCTCCACTGGATCGCGGCATGATCCGCCGCTTTTCCCATTTCGCCTCCGAGGGCGTCTATCTCCTTCACCAGGTGTCCCTTGCCGACGCCCCCGATCGACGGGTTGCAAGACATCAGCCCTATGGTGTCGATATTCGCCGTGAGCACGAGCGTGCGGCACCCCATCCTGGAGGAAGCGAGCGCAGCCTCGCATCCGGCGTGCCCCGCTCCTATGACGATAACATCGTAATTCGTAGGATGATCGATGCTCAATGCAAAAACTCCCGTTTAAATTCCATAAGAATAGTAAATAGTTAATCGGTAAGCGTCAATTTCGGGCTTGCACTTTTGATAATAACGGCGCTGATGGTAAAATGGTTCCCCATCCCCGGAAGGAGTCGCGCCCAGGTGTCTAGAACAATAGAGATATTCGAAAAAGTGGAGCGGAAGCTCAAAGAAAAGCCCGACGATTTTACGGAAGTCGGGGCGGTTTACAAATTCGTAATCGAGGGCCCCGAAGGAGGGACATGGATCATCGACCTGAGAAAGGACACCCTCGGCGTGAGGGAGACGGATGAGGATGCGGAGTGTACGGTAGAGATACTGGACGATCATTTCGTAGACCTCTTCACCGGCAAGCTCCCCCCCGAGAGCGCGCTTCTCTCGGGCAAGATCAAGCTCTCGGGGAACGTGCTCCTCGCCCTCAGGTTCGCGGAGCTGCTGAAGAGGTGAACGGGGCCATCCAGACCGTGCGGGATACGGATTACGATTCCCGCATCAATAACCGTAATCCCGGAGCCTTGCGGCTATATCCAGCGAATAGGATTTGAGCTCGGGGTCCTTAAGAAATGCATAGCCCCGCGATTTATTGACCTCGGCTGCAGCTTTCTCAATATCTCCATTACGCGCCTCGAGACCGGAGAATTCAGCAAGGGACTTTAATACGTCCGATGGGTTGTCGAGAAAATATTCGTACTTTACTTCTATCGCACGCTCCCCCATCTCCACCACGTGCCCTCTCGCCTCCTTCATATATTCCTCCCAGAGAATAAACCCTTCCTCGAGGGAAGCGCCCCTCAAATCGACGAACACACGCCTTCCGCCTATGAATTTCCGCACCAGGTAAAGCAGGTAGAGTGGTTTTAGAAGGAAGCCGACGTGTCTGTCCCTGAGCCTTTCAAGCCCTCTTTTCCTCCTTGTCCGCAGGCTGTTTATAATATCGAGCGGGTGGCGGTAAATGTGTATGACCTTCGCCTGGGGGAATATATCGAGCCAGAACGAGAGTGTGAACGTGTTTCTGGGGTCCTTCCATCCCCAGGGTATATCGAGGCGGGCGGGCGTCCCGTAGCGGAAATACTTGCCGAGCCCGAGAAACGATAAGGCGCGCGGTGTCTTCATCGAAAATTTTATAAAATCGCCGTACAGGGCCCTCGCCTCAGCGTCCCCGAGAAGGTATTTGATCATACCGGGGTTCTCGAGACCGCCGCTGCACTGCGTGAGAAGCCAGTCGTTCAAATCGCGGAAGAATATCGCCTCGTGGTTGCCGGTAAGACGGCTCCCGACGAAGAGGCCGAGGTCATCAAGCATGTGCGTAAGCATGCTCGTGCCTGAAC
>DATIET010000271.1:0-4941 GCA_035455615.1 Thermodesulfobacteriota bacterium | reverse complement strand
GAGCTTTGCTGTCTTGCAATGAAAAAGAAAATGCGCCCTTCGACAAGCTTCCGGCTCCGCTTCGGACTCCGCTAAAGCTCCGACCGACTAGAAAGCTACGCCGGATCACCCTACGGCTCATAGCCTACGGGCGACGTGCCGCAAGCAGGACGAACGGGTTGAAAAGAGAGATTCCCGATTAAGGAATTCGGAAATGACAAATATGGAGATGCCAGGTGACGGTTGCCAAATCAAATACGACCCGCATTCGGTGTGAATGCGGGCCGCGTCGTTTTGTTCTTCTATATAGTGGGAAATACAAAAAGAAAATGCCCGGTTAATTCAATCCGGTCTTTGCGGCGTCGACGACGGCCTTGAAGCTCTCGGGCTCTCTTATAGCCATCTCTGATAGGGTCTTTCTGTCGAGCTCGATGCCCGCCTTCTTGAGCGAGCCCATGAAGGCGCTGTATGAAAGTCCGTACGGCCTGACGGCGGCGTTTATCCTCACGATCCAGAGCTTCCTGAAGTCCCTCTTCTTGAGACGCCTGTGCCTGAAGGCATAGGCCATGGCGCGAATAACGGTCTCTTTCGCCCTTCTTATATTGTTCTTCCTTCTGCCCCAGAAACCCTTCGCGAGCTTTAGAACCCGCTTTCTCCTCTTTCTCGAAGCTACCCCTCTTTTTATTCTCATGTTTATCTCCCGTCTTTTATATCTTCGCTTACAGAATCACGCGCGATCCGACCCGACCGCACAGTTAAAAGAGAATGCATTAAATCCACCCTAACCCTCCTTTAGATCCTGAAACAAGTTCAGGACAGGCGGAGGGAATGAAAAGCAGTCGAACGCGAATATTATTTATAAGGAATGTAAGACTTTATCCTCCTGGCCGCTGCACCTTCTTCGATCTTGGAAGCAACCAGTCTCCTCATACGCTTTCTTCCCTTCTTTTCGTTTGAGTGGCTTTTGCCGCCGCTCGAGCGCTTTATCTTGCCGCTCGCAGTAACCCTGAACCTCTTAGCCGCGCTCCTGTTCGTCTTAACCTTCTGTTTTGGCATTTTCCCTCCCTGCCTGTGTACTCTTTTTGGGCGATATGACCATAATGAGATTTTTCCCCTCGAGCTTGGGCGGCATATCTATACCGCCTATATCGGCCACCCGCTCGATAATCCTGTTAGCGAGCACCCTTCCCAGCTCCGGATGGACAATTTCTCTGCCCCTGAAGAATATCCTTATCTTCGTTTTGTTGTCGTCCTCCAAAAACTCCCTGATGCGGCTTATCTTAACATCAAGGTCATGATCGCCTATATTGGGGCGAAATTTTAATTCCTTTATTGTCTGAGTTTTCTGTCTCTTGGCGTTCGCCTGTTTTTTTAGCTCGTACTTATATTTCCCGTAATCCATCAGCCTGCATACGGGCGGGTTCGCATTAGGTGCGACCTCGACCAGGTCGACGCCCCTTTCTTCGGACATCTGTAGCGCCTCCCGGATAGGAACCACACCGAGCTGCTCACCGGTTTCGGAAACTAATCTTACTTCGCGCGCCTTGATCCTCTGGTTTATCCGGACTTCGGCCTCTCTAGTTTTAAACCCTTTAGCTATTGGCGTTCAACCTCCCTCCATGTATGAGGATCAAGCTCTACCGCTATATCGTGCAAGAACTCGTCTATCGTCATCGGAGGCAAGTTCTGTCCTCCGAGCTTCCTCGGGGCAACTGTCCCTGATTCGGCTTCGTTCTTTCCCACAACCAGGAGATAAGGAACCTTCGCGAGCTGCGCTTCCCTTACCTTTAGTCCCAGTTTTTCGTTCCTCTTATCGTTCTCGACCCTTATCTTCCTCGCCCGGAGCGTGCTGTAAATCTCGTCCGCGTAGGAAGCCTGCTCATCGCCTACAGTCGCAATACGAACCTGCACGGGACTGAGCCACAGAGGAAAAGCCCCTCCGTAATGCTCTATCAACACGCCGAAGAACCTTTCCATAGAGCCGAAGATGGCGCGGTGTATCATAATAGGCTGATGCCGCGCGTTATCCTCACCGACGTAGCTCATATCGAACCTTTCGGGAAGGTTAAAATCTACCTGAACTGTAGAGCACTGCCAAGCTCTGCCCAGAACGTCCTTTATCTTGAGGTCTATCTTGGGCCCGTAAAACGCCCCCCCGCCCTCGTCGACCTCGTATTTTAGCCCCTTTTTATCGAGAGCGCTCCTGAGTGCCTCAGTCGCCCTGTCCCATCCCTCCACGCGGCCTACGAATTTCTCGGGCCTGGTAGAGAGGTATACCTCGTAATCGTCGAATCCGAACGTCTTCAGGAATAATATAGTCAGGTCGAGGACCCCCAGGACCTCGTCTTCCATCTGATCGGGCCTGCAGAATATGTGGGCGTCGTCCTGGGAAAACCCCCTTACCCTCATGAGCCCGTGGAGCACCCCGGAGCGCTCGTAGCGGTAGACCGTCCCAATTTCGGCCCATCTCAAGGGAAGGTCTCTGTAACTCCTTATCCCCGTTTTATAAATCATGATATGGAACGGGCAGTTCATGGGCTTTATCTGGAATTCGGTATTCTCGACCTCCATGCGGGGGTACATGTTTTCGCTGTAGAATTCGAGGTGTCCGCTCGTTTTCCAGAGGTCTATTTTGGCTATGTGCGGGGTATAGAGGAGCTCGTAATCGTAACGCTCGTGCTGGTCGCGCCAGAAATCCTCGATAACGCGCCTTATGCGGGAGCCCTTCGGATGCCAGAGCACGAGGCCGGCCCCGGTCTCTTCCTGTATGGAGAAGAGGTCGAGCTCCCTGCCGACCTTCCTGTGGTCGCGTTTTTTCGCCTCTTCGAGCCTGTCGAGATACGCCCTGAGCTCTTTCCTGTCCCAGAACGCCGTGCCGTATATCCTCTGGAGCATGGGGTTTTTCTCGTCCCCCCTCCAGTAGGCCCCGGCAATGCTCAAGAGTTTGAAAGCCTTGACGTAGCCCGTCGAGGGCGCGTGCGGCCCCCTGCAGAGGTCGTGCCATCCGCCCTGTTCGTAAATCGTTATCTGCTGGTCGGGAGGGAGGCCGTTCACTATCTCGACCTTGTAGTT
The DNA here is from genome assembly GCA_035455615.1 of Thermodesulfobacteriota bacterium. Lineage (GTDB taxonomy): Bacteria > Desulfobacterota_D > UBA1144 > Nemesobacterales > UBA2774 > 2-12-FULL-53-21. The sequence goes on along the minus strand of DATIET010000271.1, from coordinate 1,890 downwards.
CTCGCCTTCCGAGCTGAAGATATCGATCGCTTTTTCCCTCGAGACCTTCTTCCTGATAAGCGGCTTCTTCTGCTCCGCTATCTCCCTCATCTTCTCCTCTATCTTTTCGAGGTCTTCGGGAGTGAACCCCCGCGGGTATTCGAAGTCGTAGTAAAACCCATTTTCTATGACAGGGCCTATCGTGACCTTCGCCTCCGGGAAAAGGGACTGGACGGCCTCGGCCATTATGTGTGCGGCCGTGTGCCTGATCAGGGCGAGTCCCGCCTCGGAGCCGGTCTTCACCGGTTCGAATTCGGAGTCGGAGTATATCTCGTGCCAGAAGTCGACGAGAGTGCCGTTTACCCTGGCCCCTATCGCCCCGTTCCGGATTCCGATGGAATCGATTATCTCCCCTACAGTCGTGCCTTCGGGAAAGGTCCTTTCCGCCCCGTCTGGAAGGTTTATGTGTACTTCTTTCATATTTTCCAATTACGCGTGGTGAGCACGGCAGGATTTGAACCTGCGACCTCTTGCGTGTCAGGCAAGCGCTCTCCCCCTGAGCTACGCGCTCAAAAAATTATCAGAACCCTTAATTTTCTTACATAAAATAATAGCTGTCAAGATTCTGGATGACCATATTATACCGTAACGGATAAATTATTCCCGGAATAAGACCCGCGATACCGCGAATTATCCCGGCCCGGCTGCGAAAGACGGGCGGGGCTCTCCGGTGAATACCGGAAGGCTAGATCAACTCGCCCAACTTCCGGCAGAGCCTGACGAAATGATGGACCCCTTGAATATCGAGCAGCTCCCGGAATTTCGGCGGGAACGGCCTTTTCTTCCATTCGAAATAGCTCTGATATAGAGCTTCGTCCCTGGACACATCGAGAATGTGCCGGGCAAGGGACTCCGGGTCGTCCCAATCGGAGGCGTCGATATAGCAGTTCTCACCGGGGGCGAAGTCGCGGATATTGGGAGCGCCCAGGTAGACGGGCACGGAGCCCGCGATCAGCGGGTCGTAGAATTTTTCGGTGACGTAGTCCCGAGCGATAGCGTTCTCGAAGGCGATCGTAAATTTGTAGCTCGAAATCGTATCCAATTTGAACTGGTGACCGTAATCGTCGCAGGTCGGCATATTCGGAATCATACGCCCGTACGAATGGATATCGAGGACCTTCATCATCCTCATCAGATACTGCAGCCTTCCGCTCTTGTTAACATGACTCGAGATGAAGGCATTCACGATTTTCCCAGGCTCCTTTTCCGGGACCGGCCTGCGGGAAAGCTCCCCGAAGTCAGGCGGAAGATACGTGGAAAAAATATCCGCCTCCTGATGATGCGACATTGTCAGGTCGAAGCGGCTCATAAAAGCGGGATCTTCCAAGTGAGGGTAATGAGCCTCGCATTCTATATACCAGGCGACCCAAACCTGTCCGCTCTTTTTATGGACCCCGCCGTCCGAAAACAGGGCTGGCGGGAGCGTAGGCAGATGGAATACGACCGCTGCGGCCTCGTCCATAAAACGCCTTTCGTTAGTAATGACGTAGTGCTCCGGCAACTCGTGCGCCGGATAGTCGAGGGGCTCCTTCCACATCTTATTGTATAAGAGTATAATTTTCGGCTTTTTCACGACGACTTTCTTTACCCGCGATTATTATTCTAGGGGATGCAGTTTATAATGTCCACACATACTTTCACGCCCTCCCCTTGCTTAAATAAGCTTCCGCAGTCACAATCGCAGCATTCACGGTTAGGCGCTTTTTCGCGGAGTACCGACTGGCGCATTTTCATTGATATAAAAGCAAAGTCTTGGTAACATTACCGGGTAGCCGTTGGGGCGTCGTCTAACGGTAGGACTCAGGCCTTTGGAGCCTGCTGTGGTGGTTCGAGTCCACCCGCCCCAGCCAG
>DATIET010000270.1:0-17580 GCA_035455615.1 Thermodesulfobacteriota bacterium | reverse complement strand
TCCTCTGGTCGTTCGTATAGGAGTGTATCGTCGTCATCTCCCCCCTCACGATGCCGAAGCCCTCATGGAGCACCTTGACTATCATCGCGAAGCAGTTGGTCGTGCAGGATGCATTGGAAATGATGTGGTGTTTTTCATTGTCGTAGCTTTTTTGATTGGCCCCGAGCACGGTCGTGAAATCGACCTCCCCCTTGGCAGGCGCCGTAATGACGACCTTCTTCACAGTATTACCCAGGTGTGCCGAAGCAGATTCTTTGGTTCTGAATATTCCGCTCGCCTCGGCCACTATGTCCGCCTTTACGTCTTCCCACGGTATATTCTTCGGGTCTTTTTCGGAAAACACCCTGATCGCGTTCCCGTTGACGAGTATGTGGCCGTTCTCGGATTTGACGTCACCCTTATAAGGACCGAATATAGAATCGTATTTGAAGAGATGCGCGAGCGTCTTCGAATCGGAGATATCGTTAATCCCGACAAATTCCAGACCCTTGCGATCGAGACCTATACGCAGAATCTGCCTTCCTATTCTTCCGAACCCGTTAATACCGACCTTGATAGACATCTAAAAACCCTCCGGAACTCCCGTTTTTTTCGTTTTACCGAAGAATAAAGCCTAAAGAAAGTACCCTTTCAAACAATTAGAGTCAAGGTATGCGAGAGAGTAAAACCCCGTATAACTATACCACTGATAAAGGAAAATCTCCAAGAACTTGTATTTGACAATTTTACCGTTTATTTTCAATCCCTATGAGAAAAAAGAAAGCGGCGATATTGGGCGCGAGCGGGTACACGGGAGGTGAGCTTCTGAGGCTCCTTCTCACCCATCCCCATGTGGAAGTCGTTTATTTAACGGCAGATAAGCACGCCGGAAGGAATATATCGGACGTATTTCCTCATCTGGGCGGGTTCCTCGAACGGAGGCTCGAGCCTCTCGATACGGCCGCCCTGCCCGGGGACATAGAAGTCGTATTCCTCGCCCTCCCCCACGGGGAATCCGCAAGAGTCGTCGAAGAACTCTATAACAGGGATATCAAGATAATAGACCTGGGGGCAGACTTCAGGCTGAGTCACGGAGGCTATAAGGAGTGGTACGGCGAGCACCCGTGTCCGGAGCTGATAGAGGAGGCGGTGTACGGGCTCCCGGAGATCAACAGGCCGGCGATCAAAGGGGCCAAATTAATAGCTAATCCGGGCTGTTATCCGACATCCGCAATTCTTGGGCTCGCTCCGCTGCTAAAAGAGAATCTGATCGAGCCTGACTCGATTATAGTCGATTCGAAGTCGGGCGTGTCGGGAGCGGGCAGGTCGCCCTCGCTCGATTACCATTTCTGTGAGGTGAACGAAGGGGTCAAGGCGTACAAGATCGGGGAGCACCGCCACATGCCGGAGATCGAGGAAGTGCTATCGGTCTATTCCGGAATGGGTGTGAACGTCTCGTTTACCCCTCACCTGATCCCGATGGACAGGGGGATACTCTCGACTATCTATGTAAGGCTTAAAAAGAAAAGGACGACCGGACAGCTGCTCGGCCTCTACGAAGAGCATTACGGCAATGAGCGTTTCGTAAGGATATCCCCTGAAAAGGTCTATCCGTCTACGTCACAGGTCAGGGGTTCCAATTTCTGCGATATAGGCATGAGGGCCGATCCGGAGAATAAAACCGCAATTATAGTCTCGGTCATCGACAACCTCGTTAAAGGAGCTTCAGGAGCAGCCGTTCAGAATATGAATGTCATGATGGAGTTCGAAGAATCAGCCGGACTTGAAGCGCCTCCGATATTCCCGTAATAAGTACCGTCTCGATTTTCAGAGCGCCCTGGAGCTGCCGCCGCGGGCCTCTCTTATCCTTTCGACCGCTCTCTCAAGAATTTCGGCCACTGTATCTATTTCCCGAGCACCGGTGAACCTGCCGAGGCTGATCCTCAGGGAAGACGCTGCTTCCGTCCGCGACAGACCCATAGCCATGAGCACGTGGGACGGATCGACCTTTCCTTCCGAGCATGCTGAGCCTGTCGATACCGCAACGCCTTCGAGATCTAGGGCCATCGAGAGTGAATCGCCGCTCACCCCGTCTATAAATACATTGAGGGTATTCCAGAGAAGCCCGTCCATATCGCCGTTCAGCCTGATTCCGGCGATAGAGGCCGACAAGCTTTCCCATAACCCGTCCCGGAGCGGCCTGATCCTCCGTTCGTCTTCCCTCATCTCGCGTAGTGAGATCTCGGAGGCCATACCCATACCCGCGATCGCGGGCACGTTCTCGGTGCCTGAACGGCTGCCCCTCTCCTGCCCGCCCCCGTGGATCATGGGCAGGAGCCCGACCTTCTTATTAATCCCGTCCCTGATGTATAGGGCGCCCGCGCCCTTGGAGCCGTAGAATTTATGAGCTGAAACAGTCAGAAGGTCCGCCGGTATTTCATTCATATTTATATCTATCTTTCCCGCGGCCTGCACGGCGTCCGTATGGAATACGGCCCCCTTCTCTTTTACTATGCGGGCGATCTCGGCTATAGGCATGACGGTCCCGGTCTCATTGTTGGCGAATATGCAGGATACTAGAATCGTCTCGTCAGAAATCGAATCCCGGAGCTCGTCGAGGTCTATAGCGCCGGAGGCGTCCACGCCAAGATATGTGACCCGGAACCCGGTCTTTTCGAGAAACCTGAAGGCCTCGAGCACCGACTCGTGTTCGACCCTCGTCGTTACCAGATGATTCCCCTTTTTCCCCGCATCCGCCAGGGCGACACCCTTGACCGCGTAATTGTTGCTCTCGCTCCCCCCCGACGTGAATACGATCTCCCTCGGACTGGCATTGATAAGGGAGGCGACCTGCTCCCTCGCGCGGTCGAGTGCGCCCTTCCCCCTCATGCCGAACGAGTGGATGCTCGACGGATTCCCGAAGTCGTCCCCGAGATAGGGCATCATCGCGTCTAACACACGCGGGTCAAGAGGGGTGGTAGCGTTGTAATCCAGATATATTTTTTTCATCGCACTCGGGACATTAAGTTTACATTAGCGCGTAGCAGTTCGGTATCCCGAAGCATCCCCGTAGATGTTAAATAATTCAAGGCCGGAATTCCCCTGGATAACATGTAATGAAGGGGGGGTTGTATATCCGGACATTCACGGAAACGCCGGCCCAACATTATCATTGCCCGCTGCAAAACAGCGGGCAACAGGGACGTTACGGGATTTGCGTTAAGAAAATCGCGTGTTTAGGCGTTAAAATCTTTCAGCCTCCCATTCGAAAGATTTTCGCTTAAACACAAGATTTTTAGCAAACTTCCCCTAGTCCCCAAAAGATTTTTGCTACTTTTGATCTCTCAAAAGTAGAATCTTGAGCTTTTTCATAAACCACACTTCGTGTGTGATTTTTGCTTCTTTTCATCCCAGTCCTGAGCCCTGCCCTGAACTAGTTTCAGGTTGCTTCAGGAAAGGAAAAGAAAATATATTTTAGTATTCCAACTCCTTAAGAAAGCTCAGGGCAGTCAACGATCCGGGGGTCACAACTTTTAAACCCGACCACCGCATCATCTTTTGTCACTAAGCTACCTGGCAGTGAGCAAAATGCCCGTGTCGGGCTAATTTGCATTTCCGAGAAGGTGCTCGTACTCGTCTTTCACGATCTGAATGAATTCCGAAGCTAGTCTTGAGGGCTTCCTGTCCCTGTGCCATGCCGCAACCACTGTACGCTTGGGGGACTGGCCCCTGATCGGCCTGTAAACGCATCTATTGGAAGCTTCCGTCATGACGAGCATCTTGGGTACAAGGGATACCCCGCTCCCGAAAGAGACGCAGTGCTGTATCGTCGACAGGTTCCAGGTACGGCAGACGATATCGGGGTTAATCTGTCTCTCATAGCAGAAATTATTTATCTGCTCTCCGAGACAATGCTCCTCGTCGAGAGCGATGAACGGGATATCACGCAAATCCTCGACAGCTACGTCCTCCGATTTCGCAAGCTCGTGAGCGGGCGATATGGCGAGAACGAGGGGGTCTTCGAAAAGAGGCTCCGTTCTTATGAGCTTGTCCTCGATAGGGAGGCTCATCACGGCGATCTCCATCTCGAGCCCGATCAGGCTTTTGATCAGCCTTTCCGTAAGGTTTTCGTTTACTGAGATTTGGGCCCTGGGAAAGGATTCATGAAACCTTTTAAGAGCGCCGGGCAATATATAAGGCGCAATCGTCGGTATAAGCCCTACCGACAGCTGGCCTGTGCCGGAGCCGAGGTCTTCCGTAATGCCCGACTTTATGTCTCCGGCTTCCCTGAGTATGAGCCTCGCCCTCGGCAGGAGCGCCCTTCCGGCTTCCGTGAGCACGGAGGTTCTTCCGAGCCTTTCGAAGAGCTTCTGTCCGAGCTCATGTTCGAGTTTAATTATCTGCTGGCTGAGTGAGGGCTGCGCTACGAAGCACCTCCTGGCGGCCCTGCTGAACCCGCCTGATTCCGCGACCGCGACAAAATATCTAAGCTGATGAAGTTCCATGAACGCCCTTCCATTTACTGGGATATATCAATTATAGATGATAACTATACATATTATAGTCAATTAATATTTGACGTCTATAGGAAATAGGGTGAGAATAATACAGCGAGGTAACATTCCAACAGGAGGTAACAAAAGAATGAGTGATAAGAGGACGCTTAAGACGGCCCATGACAATAATAAAAGAAACGTGAATACCGACGGTGAAAGCAAGTGCCCGTTTACGGGTGGAATGCCAAAACACAGCGCCGGTGGTGGCACTTCAAACCGGGACTGGTGGCCAAATCTGTTGAAGTTGAGCATCCTCCGCCAGCACTCTTCTTTATCCAATCCGATGGGCGACGCGTTCAACTACGCCCTGGAGTTCAAGACCCTCGATCTGGATGCAGTGAAGAAAGACATATTCGATCTTATGACCACGTCCCAGGACTGGTGGCCGGCCGACTACGGTCACTATGGGCCGCTCTTCATTCGGATGGCGTGGCACAGCGCCGGTACTTACCGCATCGCTGACGGCCGCGGCGGCGGGGGCTCCGGCAGCCAGCGTTTTGCGCCGCTCAACAGCTGGCCTGACAATGCAAACCTCGATAAGGCACGCTTGCTGCTCTGGCCGGTCAAACAGAAATACGGCAAGAAAATTTCCTGGGCCGACCTGATGATACTCGCCGGCAACTGTGCCCTGGAGTCAATGGGCCTTAAGACATTCGGTTTCGCCGGCGGACGCGAGGATGTTTGGGAGCCTGAGGAAGATGTCTACTGGGGTTCCGAAGCCGAGTGGCTTGGAGACAAACGTTACACCGGTGACCGGGAGCTGGAGAACCCCCTCGGCGCGGTTCAGATGGGCCTGATATACGTGAATCCCGAAGGTCCGAACGGGAATCCCGATCCCATTGCTGCAGCCCGTGACGTCCGCGAGACCTTCGGCCGCATGGCTATGAATGACGAAGAGACCGTCGCGCTTATTGCCGGTGGACACACATTCGGCAAAACCCATGGAGCCGCCGATCCAACCAAGTATGTTGGTCGGGAACCCGCTGCCGCGGGCATTGAGGAGCAGGGACTAGGCTGGAAAAACAAGTTCGGCAGCGGCAATGCTGACGACACTATTACCAGCGGACTCGAAGGCGCATGGACCACGACCCCGACGAAGTGGAGCAACAACTATTTCGAGAACCTGTTCGGTTTCGAATGGGAGCTTACGAAGAGCCCGGCCGGTGCGCATCAGTGGAAACCGAAGAATGGAGCAGGCGCCGGTACTGTGCCGGACGCGCACGACCCGAAAAAGAGTCACGCACCGTTCATGCTTACGACTGACCTTTCCTTGCGGATGGACCCTGTCTATGAGCCGATTTCAAGACGCTTTTACGAGAATCCGGATCAGTTCGCAGACGCCTTCGCCCGGGCATGGTACAAGCTTACGCACCGCGATATGGGTCCGCGCACGCGCTTGCTGGGCCCGGAGGTTCCGGCGGAAGAGCTGATCTGGCAAGACCCTATCCCGACTGTTACGCATGAGCTGATCGACGATCAGGACATCGCCGCGCTGAAGGGTAAAATCCTTTCCTCAGGACTGTCCGTGTCCCAGCTGGTATCAACCGCCTGGGCGTCGGCATCGACGTTCCGCGGCTCCGATAAACGCGGCGGCGCGAACGGCGCGCGTATTCGCCTTGCGCCGCAGAAGGATTGGGAAGTCAACGATCCGGCCCGATTAGCGGCGGTGCTTGAGACGCTTGAGGGCATACAGAAAGAGTTCAACGCCGCCCGGAACGGAGGCAAGATGGTTTCACTCGCCGATTTGATCGTTCTCGGCGGATGCGCAGGTATCGAACAGGCGTCGAAGAATGCCGGTCACGAAGTGACGGTGCCCTTCACGCCCGGACGCGCCGACGCGTCGCAAGAGCAAACCGATGTGGAATCCTTCGCCTACCTCGAGCCGGCTGCAGACGGATTCCGCAATTACCTGAAGGGCAAATACGCCGTAACGGCAGAGGAAATGCTGGTTGACCAGGCGCAGCTCTTGACGCTGACCGCTCCCGAGATGACGGTTCTCCTTGGCGGCATGCGTGTGCTTAACACCAACTTCGGTCAGTCCCGACATGGCGTCTTTACTAAACGCCCGGAGGCGCTGACCAATGACTTCTTCGTCAACCTGCTCAATTTGAGCACGACATGGAAGGCGAAATCTGAGGCCGGAGAAGTGTTCGAAGGCCGCGAACGCAAGACAGGCGAGCTCAGGTGGACCGGCACACGGGTCGATCTCATCTTCGGTTCGAACTCGGAACTCCGGGCTATCGCTGAAGTCTACGGATGCGAGGACTCTCAAGAGCGGTTTACGCATGACTTTGTGGCGGCGTGGACCAAGGTGATGAATCTCGACCGCTTCGACCTGGCCTGATTTCAGTTATTAGAAAAGATAGCCACTTTTAACCGGGAGAGGCCGAGGAAGAATATGGAAGACTGTTTTCGGTAATAAGGCCTCGGAACAAAAGTAGAAATGCGATAAGATTATCATTACCTCCATCTCGACATTTAAGAAGTTACGGTGATGAAACCCCTACCCGGGAGGTTTCATCACCGTTTTTTTTGCTATATTTCAAATCCATCCTCCTTTCAGTCACCCGGGACAAACGCTGTACGAGCTGAAACATGCTGCATTTCAGAAATACGTAAAGTATTGACCCGGCTCTAAGAATATGTAATTATTAAATTTTGGTGGGTCATTCAAATGATAATTACGGTTAACTGGCTAAGGGAATACGTCGACTTCGGGATCACTCCCGAAGAGCTTGCAGACAGGCTCACCATGGCCGGTCTTGAGGTGGAGGGGGTCGAGCACCGCGGGAAGGGACTCGAAAACATAGTCGTGGCGGAGATCCTCGGAATGAGACCTCATCCCGACGCGACGAAGCTCTCCCTGTGCGACGTCTCGGACGGAGAAAGGAGCTACGCCATAGTGTGCGGCGCTAGCAATATGAAGTCAGGCGACAAGGTCGCGCTCGCAAAGATAGGCACGAACCTGCCTCCCGGCCCGAAATTCCCAGAAGGCATGACTATAAAAAAAGCCAAGATCAGGGGTGAAACCTCGGAAGGTATGCTATGCGCCGAGAACGAGATCGGGTTAGGAGAAGAAAGCGACGGGATAATGGTATTACCCCCTTCCTCGAAAATCGGAGCGAGGCTTATAGACGAGCTCGGACTTAGCGACGTCGTATTCGAGATCAACGTCACCCCGAACCGTCCCGACTGCCTGAGCGTCGTCGGTATAGCAAGAGAGGTCGCCGCACTACTCGGAATAAAATTAAATTATCCCCCGACGATTGTTATCGAATCGGACGAAGATATACGTCAACTGGCGGAAGTGGAGCTTCTGGACCGGGAAAAGTGCCCCAGATATTCCTGCCGGGTCATAAAAAACGTGAACATAGGTCCCTCTCCAATGTGGCTCAAGTCGAGGCTTGAAGCCTCGGGGGTAAGGTCGATAAACAACGTCGTCGACGTCACCAACTACGTGCTCCTGGAGTTGGGACAGCCGCTCCATGCGTTCGACTACGACCTCATAGAGGGAAGAAAAATAATCGTCAGGGCTGCTGGCGAGGGAGAGGTTATAACGACCCTCGACAGCGTCGAAAGGAAACTCTCGCCCGAGGACCTGCTCATCTGTGACGGTAAAAGACCGGTCGCGCTTGCGGGCGTGATGGGCGGGGCGAATACCGAGGTATCGGATGGGACGAAAAATATTCTCCTCGAAAGCGCATACTTCGACCCCTCGGCGATCAGGAAAACATCGAGAAAGACGGGGCTCAAATCGGAATCCTCTTACAGATTCGAAAGAGGCGTAGACCCGAACGGTATCACGAAGGCACTCGACAGGGCGGCCGATCTTATCAGGGAATTGTCAGGTGGGCAGGTTGCAAAGGGCAGTATTGACGAGTATCCGGCAACGATCGAACCCTCTCTCGTCAGGCTTTCGCTGAACCGCGTCAACTCGATACTCGGAACCGCCATAGACGCTCTGGAGATTACGCGGATATCGGAGGGGCTCGGCTTTGTAAACGCTGCATCTTCAAACGGAGAGATAACGTTCCGCATCCCCACTTGGAGAGTGGATGTCACGAGGGAGATCGACCTGATCGAGGAAATCGCGAGACTTTACGGATACGGCAGGATCCCCAGCACACTGCCGACCGTAACGATGAAAACCGAAAGGACAGACCCCGCTAAAATTGTCGTAAAGAGATTCAAGGAAATATTCGTCTCAGAGGGGTTCTCGGAAGCGATAAACTTCAGCTTCGAAGACTACGAGCATTTAACCCTCTTCGGAAAGACCGGGGTCCTCGGTATACTGAACCCGCTTTCGAGCGAGCTTGCGGCAATGAGGACGAGCCTCCTGCCCGGCCTTATCAGAAACAGTGTGCTCAACCTTAACAGGCAGGAGCAGAACGTCAGGTTGTTCGAGATCGGAAAGATATTCATACCCGCCGGGAAGGGCGAGCTCCCCGTCGAAATAACGAAATTAGCCGCGGCTGCAACCGGAAGAAGACAGCCGGAACTATGGGACAAGGAGGAATTCGAATTCTACGACTTTAAAAATCTGCTCGACAAGGGGTTCGACGCTCTATCGATTTCGGGGGGCGTCAGATTCCGCATGGCAACGGAAATCGGATTTCTCCACCCGGGCAAATCCGCCGTCATAACCGCAGGGGGCGAAGATTGCGGTTTCATGGGCGAGCTTCACCCGGACTTGAGAGACAAGCTCGAAATCCCGAAACGGCTCTATGTTATGGAGCTGGATTTGGACAAGATAACCGGGAAATCCGGTGAAACGAGAAAGGCGTTCACCCCGCTTCCCAGATTCCCCGCCGTAAGAAGGGACATAGCTTTAATCATCGACGAAGAAACTCCCGTGAGCAGCATTCTTGAAGAGATTCAGAGCCTCGATTCGAAGCTCATCGAGGATGCAGAGGTGTTCGACGTGTTTACGGGAAGCCCCGTAGAGAAGGGGAAAAAGAGCGTCGCTGTTTCACTTCAGCTGAGGGCCAAGGACAAGACCCTCACGGAGGATGAAATAAATAAAGTGCAGGATAAGACAATTAAGAAACTACAATTGGCTCTCGGGGCCGATTTACGTACAATATAATAAACAGGAGAGGTAAGCGACATGACGAAAAAAGAACTCGCGGACGTGATTCACACCAAGATCGGACTCTCCAAGAGGGAGTCTGCGGAAATAGTCGAGTTTTTCTTCGAGGTAGCCAAAGAAAAACTCAGCAGGGGCGAGGGGATAAAGCTTCCGAGGTTCGGCAGCTTCCGCGTACAGAGCCGGAAGGCCAGAAAGGGAAGAAACCCCGCCACGGGCGAAACGATTGAGATCGCAGAGAGACGCGCTGTCGTTTTCAAGCCGAGCAGGTTTCTCCGCGACGCAATCGACAAGCAGACAGCTTGATGAATGAGGCATATCTATAGTTTCTTCAAGCAGAACATACTCGCCGGTGTACTGGTAACAGTACCGTTCGGCCTCACGCTTTTTATATTATTCAAGCTCGGCACATGGATTGTACGACTCGTCAGCGCAATTCCTGCGTGGCTGATCGGAAGTCATCTCACCGAGCTCCCCAAAGGTTTATATGAAGCCGCCCTATTCCTGATAGGCCTCCTCGGTACGCTTCTGGTCGTCTTGTTCATAGGCGCGGTCGCGAGAAACTTCGCCGGCAGGAAGCTCGTCGATTTCGGAGAGTCGATAATCTCCAAGATACCCCTCTCGAGGACGATCTACGTAGCCACGAAGCAGGTGATAAATACGCTCTTCGTCGGCACCGGGATTAAAAATCTGAAGAGGGTCGCGCTTCTGGAATTCCCGAGAAAGGGAGTCTACTCCATAGGCTTTATTACCGGGACCCTCGAAGCGGGTGTCCATCAGAACCAGTCCGCGAAGAAACTACTGAGCGTATTCGTCCCGACATCCCCTAACCCCACGACCGGGTACTATATAATGCTCCCCGAAGAGGACGTTACCGAACTCCCGATAACGATCGAGGAAGCTTTCAAGATAATTATGTCTGCGGGCCTCGCTACCAACAACATTGAAAATGCTCTCCCGGGTAAAGAAAACAATTGAGAAGTACGAAATGCTCAAGCCCGATGAAAGGGTGGTCATCGGGGTCTCGGGTGGCGCTGATTCCATATGCCTTCTTCACGTCCTGATGGAATTGCATGAATATGGTGCGGATATCATAGTCGCCCATCTAGACCACGGAATCAGGGGTAAGGAGGCGAAGAGAGACGCGTTATTCGTAAAGAGAACGGCCGAGTCCTTCGGATTGATATCCGAGCAGGGCGAAGCCGACGTCCCCTGCTTCAAGAAGGAATCGAAGCTGACACTCGAAGAGGCCGCCAGGGTGCTCAGGTATAAATTCCTCGAAGAAACGCGAGTGAAATACGGGGCGGACAAGATAGCGACCGCTCATACTCTCGACGACCAGGCCGAGACCGTATTGATGAGACTCATCAGGGGCAGCGGCGGGAAGGGGCTCTCGGGCATCCCTCCCGTATCAAACGGGGTGATAATAAGGCCCCTCATCGAGACCGCGCGCGCGGAAATAGAAAAGTACCTTGAATCGAAGGGCGTAGGGTGGATCGAGGATTCGACTAACAAGCTCAGGACTATACACAGGAACAGGATAAGGCTCGATCTTCTGCCCGGGCTCGAGACATATAACCCGAGGATCAAGGAGACACTTTCGAGAACCTCAGGTCTATTGAGGATCGAAGAAGATTATATAGACCGGGAGGCGAAAAAATATTTCAGACGCATATTCGCGCACTGCGAATCCGAATTGAAGGGGGATTTGAGAAAATTCAGACGGCTCCACAGGGCGCTCAGATTGAGCATACTCAGACTCGCTATCGAAGGGCTTAACAAAAGCCTCAGGAACATTACATCCATTCACCTCGTCTCCGCGGAAGAGTTCTTGATGTCGGGTACTGCGTCCGGGGAGGTAGAGTTCCCGGACGAGATAGTAATAGCCAAGGGGTATGATTCATTCCTCATAACGACCAGGTCCGCTCTCGAGCGCAAATTCTCCTACGTTATCGCCTCACCCGGGAAATGGAGCTTCCCGGGATTCGAAGTCTATATTGAAAAGGTAACAGCCGAGAACCTGGAGGAAGAGAGAGAAGACGTAGCTTATCTCGATGCCGGGAAGATTGAGTTTCCGATCGAGGTTAGGGGCTTCAGACCGGGTGACAGGTTCATCCCGCTCGGGATGAAGGACGAGAAAAAGCTAAAAAACTTCTTCGTGGACGAGAAAATCCCCCGCTTCGAGAGGCACAGGGTCCCGATATTCACGACCGGGAGGGAGATATTCTGGATCGGGGGCATAAGGATCGACGACAGGTTCAAGGTGAGGAAGAAAGGAAAGAAAGCGCTTAAACTGAGCATCCGAATCACGTAAATCTTCGTGCGGACGGTTTCACAGCCCCTTACCGGCATCGAGCGCCAGATAGGACGCTCCTATTATACCCTCGTCGTCCCCGAGCACGCTTTTCATTACCCTTACCCTTTCGGCAGGCGCCCTGAGAGCCCTTCTCTTTAACTCGGCGACAGCCCTGTCTATGAACATATCCCACGCGAGCGACACCCCCCCGCCCAATACGATCATCTCGACGTTGAGTATATTCACGAGGCTCGCCGTCCCTATCCCGAGCGCGGTGCCGAACTGCTCCCAGATACCGAGCGCGGCCCGGTCGCCCTCGAGGGCAGCCTTCATGACGGCTTCCGGTATCCTGCCGGGGTCCTCGTCCCTGACGAGTTCCCTGAGCGCGGTCTTTGTATCCGGATCCGAGAGCGTCTCCCTCACCATGCGCCTTATCCCCGTGGCCGACGAATAGACTTCGAGGCATCCGTAATTCCCGCAGTTGCATCTCGGACCGTCGGGATAGATAGTCATGTGCCCGACCTCCCCGCCGAATCCGTCCGCCCCTCTCCAAAGTTTACCGTCTAATATAATCCCCCCGCCGACCCCTGTCCCTAGGGTAATCATCACGAGCGACCCGGCATCCTTACCGGCGCCCATCCACCACTCCCCTACGGCGGCGCAGTTTGCGTCGTTTTCTATGATAACCGGAATGGCGTCTCCCAGTCTCGCGCGGAGGTTCTCCCTTATAGGATAGTTATTCACGTTGCATATGTTGGGCGCCTGGGTGATTATTCCAGCCTTGAAGTCGATTATCCCCGGGATGCCGAACCCCACCGCGGACACTTCTTCACCCCCGCCGATGCCCTTAATCAGCCTGACCAGATTGTCGATAACCGCATCGATTCCCTTATCCGCATCGGACGCGATCTTCATGCGGTTTATTATTTTCCCGTCTGTGCTGACGAGCGCCCCTCTCAGGTTCGTGCCGCCCACGTCTATGCCGATTACTCTCTTGTCCATCTGGTTCCCCTTTCGCAATGAAAAAACCGCTTCTTGGTGTACAATATGATTAGCAGCATGAATATTGTATAGAATCGGAGCGTAAAAGGAAATGGATTTCGGCTTTACAGAAGAGCAAAAAATGATCAGGGACGTCGCACGGGAATTCGCGCGAAAGGAAATCGCACCCGCTGCCGCCGAGTACGATAAGAAAGCCGAATTCCCTCACGAAATTCAGGCAAAAGCACGAGAACTCGGATTAATAAACGTTCTTATACCCGAACAGTACGGGGGTTCGGGACTCTCGGCAGTAGAAATGATAATAGTAACGGAAGAGCTTGCCTGGGCATGTACCGGCATTACTATCGGTGGGATTGCAATGAGTACCCTCACCTCTCAGCCAATATTAATAGCAGGTAATGAAGAGCAAAAGAAAAAATATCTTGGTATGTTAGCGGAGGGCTATGGTTCTTATTGTGTTACAGAGCCCGGCGCAGGTTCAGATGTGGCTTCCATGCGATCGATGGCAAAGAAGGTAAAAGACTGCTACATATTAAACGGACAGAAAACATGGATAACCAATGCACAGCAGGCATCTTTTTTTGTGGTTTTCGCGAAGACCGATCCCGACGCCCGGCACAGGGGCATAAGCGCGTTCCTTGTTGACCGCGAACTTACAGGAGTGATGGTCTCTAAAAAGCTGGCCAAGATGGGTCAGAAGGCGACTGATGCCTGTGAAGTTAATTTTAATAATGTAGAGCTGACATCGGATTCACTTTTAGGAAGTGAAGGGGACGGATTTAAGATTGCAATGAAGACTTTTGATCACTCAAGGCCTTCAGTAGCAGCTATGGGGGTGGGAATTTCTCAACGTGCGCTTGATGAATGTATAAGCTATTCAAAAGAGCGAGAAGCATTCGGACGGCCAATTGTTAATTTTCAGGGAGTGGGTTTCAAAATAGCGGATATGGGAATGCGAACACAGGCAGCGAGGCTCTTGACGTATAATGCTGCATCGAAGGCGGCCCGAGGGGAAAAAAATACAATTGAGGCATCCTATGCCAAGACATTCGGCTCAGACACCGCGATGTGGGCTGCTACGGAAGCTGTGCAAGTACACGGAGGTTATGGATATAGTGAAGAATATCCTCTGGAGAAACTTATGCGTGACGCTAAAATTCTTCAGATTTATGAAGGTACGAATGAGATACAGCGCGTTGTAATGGTAAAGGAACTCACCAAGGACTGATTCAATGAAAGAACCCGTAATTATTGAGGCAATCCGCACCCCTGTCGGGCGGAACAGGGGGTCTCTTAGAGAAACACATCCGGATTCCCTGTACGCTTTACTTATTAATGAGATGCTGGAGAGGACCGGCATCGACGGAGAAAAGATCGACGATGTGATCACAGGCTGCGTAACCCAATACGGAGAGCAGGGCGCGAACATCGGCAGACTTGCGGTACTCCTCTCCCCCCTGCCCTCGTCCGTTCCCGCCGTAACGCTCAACCGGATGTGCGGGTCGAGCCAGCAAGCCGTCCACTTCGCTGCGCAGTCTATCGCGTCCGGGGACGCCGGATATATCCTGGCCGGAGGGGTGGAGTCCATGACGCGCGTCCCGATGTTCTCCGATATCGGAGGCGGCCTCGAAAACCTGAACCCGGATATAGGGGGCAAATACGAGCTCATTCATCAGGGGGAATCAGCGGAGAGGATAGCCGAAAAATACGGACTCACGAGGGCAGAGCTTGACGAATTCTCCCTTAAAAGCCATAAAAAGGCGGCCAACGCAGTTAAATCCGGACGTTTTAAAGAGCAAATTATCCCTGTATCGGGAATCGACAAGGAAGGTAATACCATTGTCCTCGATTACGACGAGGGCATAAGGCTCAATCAGGATCCGAAGAAGATGTCCTCCCTGCCTCCAATATTCAGAGAAGACGGCGTCATCACCGCCGCGAACTCGAGCCAGATTTCGGATGGAGCCGCGCTCCTCCTAATAGCGGACAGGGAGAGGGCCGAATCCGACGGCTTTACGCCGCGTGCAAATATACGATCGAGGACCGTCATCGGGGGAGACCCCACAATACAGCTACTCGAGGTCATTCCAGCGACGACCAAAGTCCTTTCGAAGGCGGGGCTCGCACTTGCCGATATGGACGTCATAGAGATAAACGAGGCGTTCGCCTCTGTCGTGCTCGCGTGGTCGAGGGAGCTTAAGCCCGACATGGGGAAAGTGAATCCGAACGGCGGCGCGATAGCCCACGGCCATCCACTGGGCGCAACGGGAGTCGTGCTCATGACCAAACTGCTTTACGAGCTCGAGCGCATAGACGGGCAGTTCGGGCTCCAGGTGATGTGCATTGGGCACGGGATGGCGACCGCGACTATCATCGAAAGACTCTGATAAATGTTAGGGAACGGTGGAACCGGTTTGAATGAACACATTAAGCGCGGGACCTTATGCTCGCTCGGTTCGCTCGGAGCGGACGAGGATATGTACGGGACCGCAATGACGGTCGAAACCTGGCTCGTCCTTGAATATAACGGACGCTGGTCTGGCGAAGCGTTCCGCGACAGCAAAATACCGGACGCGGTAAAAGCCGCAATTAATCGTTATATCAAGGGATTCCCGAACTCGCGCATCCAGCTCGTAAAGAAGCAAAAACGGAGCTCAGACGGCATAAAGCTCTTCATGGCACATTCGAGGGATAAGGACCCAGTGCTCTATGAGGCTACGATCGGCGCATACGATGACCTCCGCGACCGGGACATCGGTTCTTTTTTCGGAGAGAGGGCGAAAGAACCCTTATTTCTCATATGCACGAACGGGGAGCACGACAAGTGCTGCGGGAAGTTCGGCATGCCCGTGTACATGGAAGCGGCCGCGGGCATGTACGGCGAAAACGTCTGGCAGTCGACCCACCTCGGAGGACACAGGTTCGCATCCACATTGGTCTGCCTGCCCCACGGCCTATATTACGGGCGCGTCAGAGAAGGAGCGAGAGCCGAGAAAATATTCGATGAATATCGAAACGGCAGGATCGAGCTAGAGAGCTGCAGGGGACGCTCCTGCTACAGCCCGCCTGTTCAGGCAGCCGAATATTTTCTGAGAAAGGAAACCGGCGTGAGGGAGATATCCGCGTTTTACCTACGAGATGCGAGGGAAAAAGACCGAGAAATTAGGGCGGAATTTCTGTCTGATCCCGATGAAAAGATTTTCGAGGTCAGATTGGGAAGACTCGATAAAGCATTAAAAATATTAAAAAGCTGCGGCGATAAGGAAAGGTCGTTTATCCCGCTGTACAGATTACTCCACATCGGTGAGGCATGAAAGGCGAAGCCCCGGTCATGCGTCCGATCCCCATCCCATAAAGGGAGATCGAACCTCCCCTATTTAATCCCCCTGTTCCCGAACGTATTCAGATGGAACACCTGCTCGGGCGGTTTTCTGTTTTTAGCCGAGCTCGCGTGCCTTTCATCGAAATACCCGAATGGCAGAACCGTAAGGATATTCAGTTTGTCCGGTATATTCAGATACTTCATGAGACCCACCCTGTCGATATTCCCGATCCAGCACGAGCCAAGCTTCCTGCTCCAGGCGGTCAGGACCATATTCTGTACGGCGCGCGTCCCGTCAATCTCATGCCACTTCGAAGAGGGGTCGGTTACAACTACGACCGCAAAATCGACCTCCGAAACGAACCTCCCGCTTATACAGTATTTCCCGAGCCCTTCGAGCTTTTCCCTGTCCCTCACCAGTATGAACTGCCAGGGCTGGTCGTTATGCGCGCTCGGCGCGAGCCTCCCCGCCTCGATGACCTCTCTCACGATGCTGTCGGGCACAGCCTTTCTTATGTAGCTCCTTATCGAGCTAACGGTACTTACACACTCGAACACGTCCATTCTGTTATCGCCTCCTGCATATCGTAATTAGCAACCCCCCGTTTACCGATTAATATTATATAGTAGATTATCTCGTGAAAGGATTCCGGGCTGATCATACGCTGAATGAAAAAGGAAGGAGTCGAATCGATGGAACCCGTTAAGATCGGGGACAGTGCCCCTTCGTTCAGTCTGCCTTCGGAGAGCGGGGAGTACGTAAACCTGGGCGATTACATCGGAAGAAGACCGGTAGTCTTATTTTTCTATCCCAGGGACAACACCGCCGTGTGCACGAGAGAGGCGTGCGCGTTCAGGGACAGCTACGACGAATTCGGGAATATAGACGGTGCCGAGGTATTCGGTATCAGCTCCGATCCGGTGGAATCCCATAAACGCTTCTCTTCGGAATACAATCTCCCCTTCAAATTATTGAGCGACGAGAATGGGGCCGTCAGGGAGCTGTACGGCGTCCCAAAAACCCTTGGGATCCTCCCCGGCAGGGTCACATATGTAATAGACGGGAAAGGTATAGTGATACGTATAATCTCCTCCCAGCTCGATTACAAAAAGCACGTCGGGGAGGCTATAAAAGCCCTGAGTGCCGTGGATAAAGAGAAACCGTAGTGCAATCCGGCCCCGCCCTATCCTCGGCGATCAAGCGGGGAAGAAGCCCTTATAATAAGCCCCCCTCCATGATATAGTTTCTGCACCCGGTTATTCAAAGACGTTTGAAATCACTGTATTATAATGACTTACGGAGGAAAAAAGCGTGCTGAAGAAACCCTGGGGGGGCAGG
>DATIET010000269.1:0-35884 GCA_035455615.1 Thermodesulfobacteriota bacterium | reverse complement strand
AGATAAAGACTATTGTTAATATAGGATTACGAGTATTGGACCTGTAGGGTTAATCCTACAAATGGACAAGTCAGGAAAGCAAGCCTGCACGGTTAAAAGAGAATGTTTCAGAAGATATTGCAAACTCTTTGTATTCAAGCTATGACGAAATTCAAAGAAGTTATTCTCAGGATTTCTTGAATGACCGGTCTAAAATAAATCAGAAGTCCGGAAACCGGATTATTAATACCGGGGAGGAATTCTTCGGGTAGAATGACATTTGAAAAACCTGATCAATGCCGTAAATCAGGCAACATAGATAGAATCAAATCAGCTTATTATTTATTGTATATCTGATTATTTCGGCATTATTCTTCAAGTTCATTTTTAGCAATATCCGGGCACGGTAAGTACTTACAGTTTTTTCACTTAAATAAAGTTCATTGGATATATCCTTAATTTTCTTTCCGGAGGCGATCATACACATCACCTGAAATTCACGGTTAGACAGAAAACGATCTGGAGGACGGTCAGAACCACTTGTTAGTTCGTGAGCCAGTTTTTCAGCAAGGGAAGAGCTTACATATTTACCACCCGAGAGGACTTTCCTGACGGCCTTTACCAGATCCTCCGGTGCGCTATCCTTGGTCAAATACCCCGAAGCGCCTTCCTTTAGAACCCTCATTGCGTATAAGTCCTCAGAATGCATACTTATGACCAGCACTTTAATTTCAGGATGCTCGATTTTCAATTGATGCAATACTTCGAGTCCGTTTCTGTCAGGCAACGATATATCAAGCAATACCAAATCATAATTCATATTACTAACGTGCTCAAGAGCTTCACGAGCTGTTCTCGCCTGATTATTCACAGAAAAGTCGGCTTCTTTTTCGAGGATTAATTTTAAACCCAGCCGAACTACCGGATGGTCGTCTGCAATTAGTATTCTAATCATTAGAGCACCTCGCTTTAGGAACATTTACCGAGACTTTGGTCCCTTTGTTATATTCACTTGTTATCTTTACATTACCCCCGAAAATCAAGGCACGTTCTTTCATTCCGAGTAATCCCAAGGATTGCGGAGCGACCATCGCGTCGTTCGAGATCCCTACTCCGTTATCTTCAACTTCCAGTATGTATTCGCTGCGACAGTCTTTTATATTTACATTTACAACTGTAGCTTTCGAATGGCGCGCGATGTTAGTTATGACTTCCTGAAAAATACGGAATAGGGCAGTCGAAACCTCTCGGTCCAAGGGGATATCCTCCGCTTCAGAGCTGAAGATGCACTTAATACCGGTAAGTTTTTCAAAATCCTGTACCTGCCATTCGATAGCTGCAACCATTCCCAGATCATCAAGGATACCGGGTCTCAGCTCCATCGCTATTCTGCGAACCGACTGAATATTATAATCAACGAGAGCCGACATCTTATTTATCATTTCAGTGAGTTTCCCGGTCCGGGAATTGTCATCACTTTCGCAGAGGTGCTTACTTAGCAGGTCAAGATCTATTTTCAGACCCGTCAATGACTGTCCTAACTCGTCATGAACCTCCCGCGATATCTTGGTTCTTTCTTCTTCGCGTACCGACTCCAGGTGTGTTGTGAGTGCGCGAAGCTGCTTGTATGAATTCTCGAGTTCGGCTTCCTTCAGCCTCTTCTCAGATATTTCTTTTCGCAGGGATTTGTTGGCTTTTATCAGTAGAGCAGTTCTTCTGCTGATCTCCTTTTCCAGATTTAAATTAACCTCTTTTAACTTATTTTCCGCTACTTTACGTTCGGTAATTTCTTCGACTGTCCCTTCATAAAATAAAATATTTCCGTCGTCTGTTCTCAGCACCGTAATATTCTCAAGTACAAATATCTTTGTCCCGTCCCGTTTATTCCATACGGATTCCATGCCTTTTATCTCTCCATGCCGCTCAATGGTTTTCCTGACTTCCTCCCAGGTACCATCGCACCTGAAATGCTGATGTTGAATCACATTTACGGCCAATTCCTCTATCGATGAAAAACCCAGCATAGCTATGAATGACGGATTCGCATCCAGTATCTGGCCGTCAGGAGTAATTCTATAAACCCCGGTTGGCACATTTTCGAAGAGGGTCCTGAAACGTTTTTCACTCTTTCTTAACTTTTCAGCTTTTTGAGCATTATTGATAGCGGTTTCTATTTGCTGCGTTATATGTTCAAGCAACATCAACTCATTCTTGTCGAAGATATTTTTCTTGGTTGAACTAATATTTATCACACCCAGTATACTGTTCCTGGAACGAATAGGCATTGATAAATAACTTTTAACTCCAATCTCCCTTCCCACTCTGCCGACTATGGGATCCCTGACTACATCGGCACAGTATATGGACTTCTCATCAATAATCGTTTTCCATGTGTAGTCTTTGGGATAAGGAATTATTCTTACTCTATCGAGAAACCTATCGGGGAATCCATTGTGAGACTTAATAACCGCATTGCCATTCTCAATTATGTATATTGCAACATTTTTCGCCCCAAGTACGTTTTTGTGAATGGCATAAACAGCGTTATCAAACACTTCCTGTAAATTGATAGTTTTGTGAACATCTTGAGTAATAGCCCGTATGATACTCTCATGCCTTCTTGTTTTGTTAAGCTTCTTCAAGTTAAATTTAAGCGCCTCCTGCAGCTTAATGCGCTCTGTGACGTCACAGGCTGAAATCGTTATCATGATCTCGCCATGTTCCGCAAGAAAAGGGATACCGCTGCTTTCAAGCCAGCACCATTTTCCGTTCTTTCGTTTGACTCTGAACATAATTGGCTTAATTGCAGACAGAGATCTGAGTGTTTTAGAATAGTTTTGTAGAAAAGTCTTAATCCGGTCTTTTGTTGTTAACTTAAAAATGTCGCCGACATTAAGTTCATAATTATCTTGTCCGATTATTTTGGAAATAATCCAAAATGAATTATCAAATTCGGCCTTAACCCTCTCACAATCATCAGTATGAACATGTTGAAAAAAGTTTGTACCCACAAAACCTTCGGCTTCATAACCCAAAACACTAACAAGGTTGGGACTGGTAAATATAAGTTCGTAATTAATATTTAATACAAATACAAGATTGTAGGTACTTCGATCGATGTTCTGATGGAGCAATAGAGGTTCATTACTAGTTGGTTTCATAATTTTGGTATTCTCAATCATGCCCTTCATTATCATGCTCTACCCGTCGACTTGATATTACGTGTACAAGAATCTCTCATAAATTTTTTATTTCTACTAAATTTAATTTAGTCATACCCATATCCCTATACTTACATAACTCGTTCCACCAGTTAGATAATTGGGAGTTTGTATATGCATGGTTTGCAAGCAATCTAACACTAAAATTTTCATAATTGCTGGCAATTGATATCCTCCCTTACAACTTTCTAAATACGGTATCAAATAGTAATCAGAGAATTCGGAATCAACCGCTTGGAGAATAGAATTGAGAAGAATACCCCACTGGCGAATAGATCCGGATCCTCGTCATGTGTTTTAGGTATTATGGAGTGGTGAGAACCAAATTTCTTTTTAATAAGATATAACACACAGATAACTGACATGCAGGTCAGTTTAATCAAGGCAATTTTGGTACGGACCACCCCGAAATTTAAAGTTTTTTCCATTATTCCGACCACCTCAGAATAAAAGAAAACAGAAACCCCCAAATTATTATATTATAGTTAAGCATAAATGTAAACAGGCCTCAAGTACTTTTTTATAAATACAAAAGTCTGCTTGCGGTACTGATAATAATTCCATAGTTTTAATACATTAGCTCCGACCAGAAACCGGGACGAGTTTACTGCAGAGGCTTTAAGGGATGGCAGGCACGATAGAGGTGATGCGAGCGCACCGATGCCCGGAGCATGGGTTCGAGGAAACGATCGGGTAATGCGTTACTTTTTTACACAGGACTTCCCCACATTGTGTCATTTCGGCCATCGGTTCTTGCACACGTTCAGAACCGTTCCTCGCAATTTTAGATGTCAAGTAATTCGTGGACAAAAGTTGTCCCATCGGAATACAAAAGAAAGCGATATATTGCTCTTCTTTTCCTTGATGACTCGTCAGGGCGGAGCCTGCCGTAGCCTGGAAAGAAGCAAAAATCACACACGTAGTATGGTTTATGAAAAGACAGCACAGAATCCTGGCTAAAATATCTTATTACGGCGAAAATCTATCAATTCCGCCCGCATAAGGAGCGATGAAGATTTGTCGTGCCGGATGAATTTACGTTGTTGCTCATAAGCAAGGGCGACCGATTCCTCTAATTTGGCTTCAATAACGATGGGAGGATGGATAATACGTTCGTGCTCTCAACCAGGCGCGACCAATTCCTCACTAGCTCGGAATCGTTTGTGCATGTCGGGAAATACAAACCCCCTTCATTACATGTTATCCAGAAAAATTCCAGCCACGAATTATTTAACATCTACAACAATGACAGAACAAAAAGAGAAATCCCCTCCCCCTCAGACCCGGAGCTGGAAGTCGAACACGAAATCGGCGTCGGCGATGTCCTTCGTAGGCCCGTAGACCGGGAGCTGGGCCGAGAAGCCAGGGCTGTACTTTTTCCCGAACCTTATGCCCGGAGTGAGGAACAGGTCCGTGCCCCCTCCCGCGCCGTCGTACGTCGTGATCGAGTACCCATCGAATTCGCAGTACAGGATCGGCGACCCCGTCATGGGGACGTTCAGCCCCGCGGCCGCGTGGTAGTTGATCCTGAACTCGAAGTCCTGCCCAGCGAATTCCTCGGCGTTGAAAATGAAGTCCGAGCCGAGCGCGCCCTGCACGCTGAAAGGCCCTCTCCACGCCCCCGCCGTGACGTACGGCGAAACGGTCGTCGCCTTGTAGAGGTACATCTGGAAGTCCCTTCTGTATTTTATAATCTGCGCTAGCCTGTCCTGGTCGTCGGTGAACGAGGTCGGGAAATAAACCTCGAGCCCAGCGCCCAGGGCGAAGTCCTTCGATTTCGCCAGGAGCGATTTCACCCCGACCATCAGGTTCCCGAACTCGTATCCGTCCCTTATGTCCGTATCCCCGTCGGTCACATTGTTCGTTCCGCCATACGGTATGTCCGTGTAGACCCCCCAGTAATTGCTCTCGGACGGGAACTCGAGCCTCATCGGATATAGTATGAACTCCCCGCCGAGCGCCTTCTCGAGCGTGATAAGTTCGAGGTCTATCCCCACCCTGCCGAGCGGGAGCGGGGGCTCGAAGAATTTCGGGTAACCGAGCTCGAGCGCCTTGCCCTTCGTCGTTGATATCGTGAACTGCCCCCGGTACTGGAACGCGCCCGTTACGGGGTTGATGAGGCCGAACTGTGTGTCCTTGACGAAGACCCTCGTCGGGTTCGTGACGTACGCAGCGACCCTGGCGACCTTGGAGTCCTGCTGTATCAGCCATTCGGAGAACTGCTCCATCGTCCATCCGAGCGGTACGCCGAGGGCAGGGGTAACGATGAGATCGAGGCCAGAGGGCCTGACCGCCCACCCCTCGATTCCGTATTCGAAGAGCGTGCTCTGTATGACCGAGCCCAGGGCCGATGCCCAGACGCTGTGTCCCCTCGCCCTGTAGAACTGGTAGGAGAGCATGCCGAAGAACGGGTGGAGCACCCAGTTGACGACGAAATCGTCCTCGTCGTCCCAAAGCGGCTCGCTCGTCAGGTTGCTCCAGAACGTGTGGAACCCTCCGTCGAAGATCTTGAGGTTCTTGTCCCTCACCCACCAGAGCCTCGCCGCCCACTGCGCGCCGTACCAGATGGTCGTGTCTTCCATGTAGGTCTTGAATCCGGGCGGCCTCAGGTTGGGTTTGGGAGCGGGCTCCTCGCCGGCTGGAGGCTCAACGGGCAATACGGCGTCGTCAGGTTCGTGGGGAGTGACGGATTCCCCGGCCGCGTAAAGGTAGGGACTATCCTCGGCCGAGGCAGGGACGAGCTGAAAAATCATGAGTAAAGCGGTACATACGATTGTCGCCTTCAACCACATCCTCCCTTAAGCGCCAAGGCCGAGAGATCACGTCCGGGCGCATAGCACATTTTAACAATAATTTAGCGGAAATAAAAGAAGAATTTACGAATGCTCCAAATTCGTCCGGGCGGGGAGCCGCCGCGGATATATGATAGTACAACCCTTTCAATCCTTCGATCCTTCCCGGCTACGGCTCAGGCCTTTGCCGAAACGAGCGACTTCGCTCAGGACAGACACGCAGCCCAGGATTATCTCGGCTCCATTCTTTGGCTAGAGCTAAGGCGCGACAGAGGGATCGTATCCGAGCGCAGGTTCTGCGGCGGATAGCATCCGCTGGCAAACGTGTGTCAATTGAGTGTGGAGAATCCCCCTTTATCGAAGGAGTTGGATGGAATCATAAATGAGCACACATTGTGTGCCGAAGGACGAACGGGATAAAGACGAGACCCTGAATATTTTGGATTGATATTCCTCAAGAAGAGGATAAGGATCTTCTTTGCAATCTGCGATGATCGACCGATTGCGCGCTTGTTTGCAATCGTGCTCAGAAACATAGTTCAGCATGACTGAATTAAAGAAGGAATGAAGGACTAGAACCTTATCTGGAAGTCGAACATATAGCTGAACCTGTCAATGTCTCTGTCCGCTCCGTAAACCGGGAGCTGCATCGCGAAGCCCGGGCTGAACTTCCTCCCGAACCTCACGCCCGACGTCATGAACATGCCGTTCTTCTGAAACGTGTCGGCCGTGAGGGTCGTGTACGCGCCGAACTCCGCGTAGAGCACGGGGGACGCGATCACCGGGAAGTTCGCCCCGGCCGAGGCCCCGTAATTGAGCCTCCACTCGGCAGAGTTCCCTTCGAGCTCCCCTGCGTTAAACACAACGTCCGTCGAAGCCATCGCCTGCACGTTGAATATCCCTTTCCACGCGGCCGCGGTCACGTACGGGGTCACGGTCCAGGCCTTCTGCAAATTTATAGGGAAGTTCCTTTTGAACATCGTGACCGTCGAAAGCCTGTCTATGTTGTCCTTGTAAGAGGTCGGCAATATCAGCTCGACGCCTCCGGAGATTGCCGAATTGTGGGACTTCCAGAGGATGGCCTTCCCGCCCGCGAGCACGTTCGCGAACTCGAACCCGTCCCTCACTTCTTCGCCGTTTATAACGACCGAGTTCACCCCGGACTGCGCTATTTTCACATAGACGCCCCAGAGCCCGCTCTTGGAAGGTACGTCGGCCCGGAGCGAATAGAATATGAACTGTCCGCTGTTTTTCTTCTTGAGGTTGAGGATCTCGAGGTCCGCCCTGAACCTGCCCATCGGGAGCGGTTCCTCGAGGAAGTATGGATACGCGAGGTCGATAGCGATGTCCTTATTAGGCGTGAACACTATAGGCCCGGTCACCGAAAAGAACGTCTTCGAGAAGGGGTTGTATATGCCGACCTGTCTCTCGTAGATGAAGTTCCTCATGGGGTTAAGAATGTGGCCGAGTATCTTCGCCGGAACGAAGTCCGTGGATACGAGCCAGTCGGAGGACTTCTCGAGCGCGAACCCCATCGGGACGCCGACGAGCGGCGTCGATACGAGGTCGACGAGCGAAGGGACTTCGACCGTGCCCTCGATCGTGTACTCGAAGAGCGTGCTCTGTAGCACCACGCCCAGGGCGGAAACGAGGTAGCCGTGCCCCATCTGCCTGTAGAAGAGATACTCCACCGCTCCTATCGTGGGGTGCGTGACCCAGTTGGTGAAGAACGAATCCCCGTCGTCCCATTCCGGCCACTGCGTGATGTTGTGCCACCATTTGGAAAAGGACGTATCGAATATCCTGCTGTTCTTGTTCCTTACGTAGAAAAACCTGGACGCCCAGAGGCCCCCGTACATTATGGCGGAATCGCGGAGGAAGGCGTTTAAGCCGAGGCGCTCCCTCCCCTCCTCGCCAGTGACGAATTCCCCGTCCTTCCCTTCCTCCTGCTTCTGCCCCGTGGCGGCGTTCTCGGAGAATGCGTAATCGAACATCTCGTTCACGCGGACATCCTCCTCTGCCGACGCCTGGAATGCGGCGAGTAGGGTCAAAAATATAAAGAGATACCTGTGCATCACCCTCACTTCTTTACCTTGTCACGCTGCTCAAATCAATCCTGATGAGAATCGATTAAAATTGAAGTGATAAAATACCCTAAAAATTATATAACCTGAATAGCTAATCTATTCCGAGCAATTTTTTGGCCCTCGCCTCCCATGTATAACCCACGGCGTCGGATGCGGCCCTCCCGGATAGGGCCTTCGCGAGCGCGGCGTCGTCGAGCGCCCTTTTTATGCCGGCCGCGAGCGCCTCGGGGCTGTCGGGGGGGACGAGGAGCGCGTTCACGCCGTCCTCGAGTATCTCCGAGACGGACGGGATGGATGTAGCTACAATAGGACGCCCGGACGCCATGTACTCGAAGAGTTTTATCGGGGAAGTGAAGTCGCGGGCAAGGGTGCCGCCCCTTATCGTCATGCGCGAGGTGTAGGGCATGACGAGGACATCCGAAGCCGCGAGATATAGCGGGACCGTATTGTTGTGGACGTAGCTCGTGAACCTGATGTTCTCCGCTCTCTTTTCACGGGTGAGACTGCGGCAGCGCTGGACGTCCGACTCGAGCCCGCCCACTATGAGGAAGAGCACTCCGCTCATGCCGGGGGC
Source organism: Thermodesulfobacteriota bacterium (assembly GCA_035455615.1). Classification (GTDB taxonomy): domain Bacteria; phylum Desulfobacterota_D; class UBA1144; order Nemesobacterales; family UBA2774; genus 2-12-FULL-53-21. The sequence continues at coordinate 27,231 of DATIET010000269.1, read as the reverse complement.
GATCTCTATCAAGTGCTCTATCCCCCTGCCCTCGTATATGTTGCCCGAGTAGCAGACTATCTTCTTATCCGGGGACAGGCCGAGGTCGGCCCTGGCCCGGGCTTTCTCAGGGAGCGACCCGTATACTTGGAGGTCCACCCCGTTGTGTGCGACTACGAGCTTTTCAGGAGGGAGGCCTTCGCGGAGGTATATTTCGCCTAATCCGCGCGAGTTGGTCGAGAACCGGACGAGCCGCTCCGAGCGCTTGAAAGAGTTGAAGAGCAGGTGCGCGCCGGTCACGAGCGGATGGTGCGCGTCGTATACGGTCGGCACGCCGAATACGTTAGTCGCGATCGAGGCGAACACGATGTTCCTCGTGACTGCCAGGTCGAACTCCTTCCTGTGCGTCCCCGCGTATATAGAGGCGAGGACGCCGTGCGTTATATTCCTCACGGACGAGTTGCCGAAGTAAGGGAACGGGACGATCCTGAAATTCGATTCCACGCAGTAGTACCGAAGCATCTCCCCGGGCGTACGGTAAGCCGGGATAAGGAGGGTCGCAGTTATGCCGAGCCTCCCCATGGCCTGGCACATCTTCATGATGTGTATGGCGCTCGCGCCTTTCGAGAAGAGCTCCGGGCTTCCTACGTAGAATACACTCTCGGGGGTTCCGTTCCGCATATTAGAGATCCGGCGTGATGTCAGTCGCTTCGGCATTTATTATATGGTGATATTCGCCCGTTGACGAATCCGGGCGGACCCGCCTCCCGTTTCCGGGGCTCATTAGAAATAGCCACGGGTGTTGGATATAATAAACCGGCGGCCGAGACAATCTCAGGTAAAACTAGGCCGTCCCGGACGGCGCGGGATACATACAGTCAATCTAGTAGGAGCGCAATGGAAGCAAGATCGATAAGAGGGTTCCACGACATCCTTCCCGAGGACATCAAGCGGTGGCACGATATAGAGGAGAAGGCGAAGTCCGTCTTCGAGCTCCACGGGTACTCGGAGCTCCGGATGCCGGTCCTCGAATTCACCGAGATATTCGCCCGGAGTCTCGGCTCGACGACCGACATAGTGGAGAAGGAGATGTACACGTTTACCGACAGGGACGGCTCGTCGCTCACGCTCCGACCCGAAGGCACTGCCGGTGTGGTGAGGGCGTATATCGAGAACTCGATGTGGGCCAAATCCCCCGTCACGAAGCTCTACTACACGGGCATGATGTTCAGGCACGAAAGGCCTCAAAAAGGACGCTTCAGGGGGTTTTACCAGATAGGGGCCGAGCTCCTGGGGCCCGAAGAGCCCTCCTCCGACGCAGAGATCATTACAATGGTATGGAGGCTCCTGGAGAGGATAGGGATAACGAAATATTTGAAGCTCGAGCTTAGCTCTCTCGGAGACGAGAACTGCCGGCCTCAGTACAAGGAAAGGCTCATCGCATTCTTCACCCCTGAAAAGGAGCGCCTGTGTGAAGATTGTCAAAGGAGGCTCGAAACGAACCCGCTCCGCATACTCGACTGCAAGGTAAAGGGGTGCAGGGAGACAGCGGCGCGCGCCCCGAGGATGATAGACAGCCTCTGCCCCGACTGCAGCCGTCACCTGGGCGAAGTAAAGGAGAGCCTCGACGCGGTGGGCGTCCCCTACGTCCTGAACCCCGGGATAGTAAGGGGACTCGACTATTACACGAGGACCGTATTCGAGATAACTACCGAAGAGCTCGGGTCGCAGAACGCGGTCGCCGCCGGGGGCCGTTACGACGGGCTCGTCGAGGAGCTGGGTGGGCCCCGGACGCCGGCGGTCGGATTCGCGGTAGGAATGGAGAGGCTCATACTCCTCCACCAGATGGCCTTCCCCGAAGGGTTTGGGAAGGAAGTGAGGGTCTTCATCGCGCACATGGGGGAAGAGGCAAGGAAAATTTCCTTTCAGCTTGCTTCAGAGTTTAGGAATAGGGGAATCTCAACCGAGATGGAATATGGCAACAAGAGCCTAAAGAGTCAGTTCAAACGTGCCGATAAATTGGGCGTGAAGTACACGATCATAATCGGCGACGACGAGCTAAAACGTGCAAAGCTGAAAGTTAAGCAGATGGATACAAGCATAGAAAAAGAGTTTGATATAGACATAGAGAGTTTAATCAAATCATTAAAAATAAGAAAGAATATACAAAAGGCTGTAGACGAGGCGCTCTTCAAGTTTTTAGAAGAAAAAGAAGAAGGACGGTAATATCCATTTCTTAACTTTACACTTTTACCATAAATGAAGTGTTCATCTCCTCACTTCTTCTGGAGCCTCTCCTGCTCCTGCTTCCACTTTAGCGTGTTTACCTCTATGTAATCCTTGATGAACAGGCCTGTGAGCTCCGCGACAGTACCCTCTACACAGTCCTCCAACGCTGTGGAATTGCAGGAAAAGAGCTTCCCTATGGACCACGTGGCGGCAGCCGTGTTGATATTCTGCCCGAGCCTCTTCCCCATCAGCACGACCGTCTGATAGAGCTCCATGTCGATGTAGACCGCGTACCTGTCTCCACTCACGGCCTTGCTGGCTATGATCTTGATAAGAAGGTATGAGCCCCCGAAGACCATGAACCACTCGCGGTCTTCGAGCACCATGATGTTGGCCCTGGTGAGCTTATCCTCGACCAATGCCTTTATTCCGGTCTCACTGAGCCCGTCCTCCCTCGCGGCAGGCGACACCTCGTCCACCACGACGGCGACGCCCGTTATATCGACGAGCGTTTCCTTCCCCACGGCGAAAGCCCGTTCGCCCGCGAGAAGCACGGTCACGGAAAATAGAATGTAGAGCGGAGTCTTCAAGATTTTAATACTATATTCGGTCGTGCGGGGAAAGTAAAAAGACTTTACGGATTCGGGGGGCTCTTACGGAGCAGCAGTCGAAGCCTTCTGCCCGCTGAATTCGCAGAGGAGCTCCAGATTGGCTTTCACAATCTCGTGCTGCGACGGGTAGGAATTTTTCGTAAACACCTTGAGCGCTTCCTGGTACGCCTCGGACGCCTTGTCGCAGTTTTTGCTCCTGTCTTCCTCCTCCGCGAGCGTGGTATAGGCCCCGCCGATGTTGTTCTGCGTGGTCGCGTACTGTATCGGGAACCTGTCGATCGTATAAATTATGAGCGCGGTCTCGTATGCATTTACTGCCCTCTTGCAATTCTTCGCCCTGTCCTCGACCTCGGAAAGCATCCTGTAGACGACACCCAGGTTGTTCTGGGTCGCAGCGAACTGCATCGGATAGTTCTGAATGGTCCTCACCTTGAGCGCCTCCTCGAACGCGCTCCGCGCCATCCTGCAGTTGATCTCCTTATCCTCGACGTCGGCAAGAGTCATGTAAGCGGTGCCGAGGTTGTTCTTCGTCGAGCCGTACTGTACCGGGTGCTCCTTATCGTTATATACCCTGAGCGCCTCCCTGTACGCGTTCACTGCCCTCTTGCAGTTCTTACCCTTTTCCTCCTGCTCGGCGAGGGTCCTGTAGATGATCCCGAGGTTGTTCTCGGTGGCGGCGTATTCGAGCGGGTATTCCTTTATGTTATAGACCTTGAGCAGCCGCTCGTAGCACTTGACGGCATTCCTGCAGTTCCCCGAGGCGTCCTCCTTCTCGGCGAGACGCTGGTACAGGTTGCCGAGGCCGCTCAATATGGACGCGTACTCGGCGGGCATGCGCTCGCACGTATAGTATCCGAGCGCTTCTTCGTAGGACCGAACCGCGGATATCATGTCCTGGGCGGCGTCCGAAAATTTGGAGAGGCTGTCGAATGCGGAAGCCGTGTTCCTCTTTATGAGCCCGTAATCCTTGGGGGAGGTCTCGAACGTAATGACCGAGAGCGCTTTCGCGTAGGCGTCTACCGCCTTCCCGTAATATTCCGGCACGCCGTCCTTCCTCGCGATGTTGCCATACGCGATGCCCAAGTACTTATGTATCTCAGCGTATTCCGCGGGCGCGTCCTCCTGCCCGTAAGCAGTGAGTGCCTTGGTCAGCGCGTCGAGCGCCCGGGTGTAATCCTCCGTGCGGTCTTCCACCCCCGCAAGAATGCCGTATACGAAGCCGATATTTTTTTGAATCCTCCCGTATTCGGGCTGGTGCTCCCCGGGGCCGAAGACTTCGAGCGCTTCGTTATATTCCGCGACAGCCTTCCTGTATTCCCCGGCTTCCCCCTTCATCTGGGCGAGCGTGCGGTATATGTTACCGAGATTTTCCTTTATCCCTCCCCACTCGAGCGGAGCTGACTCCCTGGTGACGACGCGGAGCGCCTCGTTGTATGAGGCGGCGGCGCGCTCGTAGCCCTTGATGTCCCCCGTTTGGTCAGCGAGCTGCATCCACGAGAAGGCTGAGCCGCTTGTGGCCTCGGCGAACTCGACAGGGAAATTTTCCCGGGTGTAGAACGCGAGGGAGTCCTCGTATGCCTTGAGCGCTTTTCTGAAGTCATTCGCGCCCCCGGCAGCTTCCCCGAGCTCCCCGTACACCCTGCCTAGGCCGAGCTTAAGAGAGGCGTACTCGGCGGGGAATTCCTCTTTCGATATTCGCCTGAGACTCTCCTCGAAATACTCCGCCGCCTCTTCCGGGTCGTCGAATTCGACTTCGCGGGCGAGCGTTATTATCTCGTTGTCTTCATCTCCTGACCCCGGAGCAGACCCTTCCTCCCTTTCATGCGCGTCTTCCGAGACGAGCTTGAGCACGGGCCTCTCTTTCGGTTTTTCGTCTTCCTCCGGGCCGTCCACGACCGGGGCCTCGTCACCGGAGGCCATGGCCCTTTCCGTCTCCGAGATCAAACCCCGCACCACTTCGAGCCCTTTCAGGGCCGCCTCGTATTCATCAGGCGATTCTTCAGGCGTGTAACCCGCTGTCGACTTCTCGTAGGCGGAGACAGAGCGGCCGAGGAACTCCCTGTCACCTGAAATATCGTAAAGACGCGCATAGAGCGCACCCAGATCATAATGCGCCGAAGCGAATTCCCGGCGGTGCTCCCGGAGGCTCAGATACTCGAGCGCCTTATTATAATAATCCACAGCCTTGCATGCGTTCTGATGAGGCTCTTCCGCAAAGCTCAATTCGGAATGCGCCCCGCCGAGCGCCTTCTGTATAAGGGCGTGCTCGTACGGGAACGGGCCTGACGGATAATATTCGAGCGCTTCCTGATAAAGACCTATTCTCTTATTCAAGTCCCGCGGCTCGTAATCGGCGAGCTCCGTCAACAGCCCTCCGACGAGGCCGCGGAGCTCATTCCTCACATCCGCATGGGATTCCTCCACGTAGAAGCCGAGCGCCTCCTTGTACGAATCTATTGCGAGCTCGATATTAAGCGCCCTTTCGTACTGCTTCGGTATGCCGGCAAGGAGACCGCCCAGCCTCCTCTGGGCTTCCGCGTATTCCATCGGGTAATCGAGAGGGTCTAAGAGACCGAGAAGCCCCTTGCAGCATTCGGCCGCTCCCTCGTGATCGCCCGACCTCTCCAGATGATCCGCAAGCCCCGTATACAGGGCCCGGAGAGCGAGCTCGATATCACGGGTGCCGGGATCGCCGGCGACACCCGAGGCGTAGAGCGCTTCCGAATACGCGGCTATGGCCTTCCTTATATGGGTTTCGTCCCCGCTCTCTCTATACAGCCTTTCAAATGCCTCGCCGAGCTTCCTGCCGGAGGCGGCGTGCTCCCCGCGGGCCGTTTCTTCAGGGTAATAAAGTAATGCCTCGTCATAATATTCGATCGCCTTGTCCGTGTTATTCGAATCGGCCTCCCTGTCGCCGAGTGCCTTGTAGACACGGCCTATCCTGACGTTGAGCGTGTCGGCCTCGGCGGCCGCCCCTTCGCGGGTATAAACGCCGAGCGATTCCCCGTAGGCCTTAAGGGCCTCCTCGTAGTCATGAGGGTCGCCCAGCTTAAGCGCGAGCGAGGCGCGCGCGTCGCCGAGCCTAGTCATTAAGTCCGCGTATTCGCCTGGGAAATTATCGGCCGTATATATGCGAAGGGCTTCCTCGTAAGAGCTCAATGCCTGCGTATAACAGGGCGTCTCGCCGCTCTCCCCGGCTAGCCGCGTATATACGTCCCCGAGGGCTCCGCACGTCTCGGCGATATCGTCATGCCGCTCGCATGATTTGTAAATGTCGAGCGCGATGCCGAGCGCTTCGGCGGCCTTCAGATAGTTCTCGCGGGGGTTTTCGTGAACGGCGAGGCTCGCGTATGCGGAGCCGAGGTTCCGGTACGAGAGCGCACGGTCGTACGGGGAATTTTTGAAAATTTCAGACGACAGGGACTCCGCGATGGATTCCACCGCCTGCCTCGCGTAAGCGGGCTCTCCGGTCTTGAGGCAAAGCGCGTTTAACGCGGCTCCGAGGTTATTGCGGACGGACGCGGACTCGCGGGGGTATTTGTCCTTTGTAAAAAAACCCAGGATTTCTTTGTATAACCCGGCCGCTCGCTCGATATCTCCGGCCGCATCTTCCGCGAACGGACGGGTGACGAGCAGGTCGGCGAGCCTCTTTGCGGTGACTCCCGCGAGAAGCCCCGGTTTTTCCCGCTCGAGTATCTTTTCGTATATGGAGACGAGTTTCATCCGGCACTCGCGCCCGGCGTCCTCACCCGCCCCGGGAGAGTCGAGACCCGTGTATAGTGAAGCGAGACAGCGGAGCACGCGCGAAGGGGCGCTCCGCCCCGTCCGGGATTCCCATGATACAAGCCCTTCGTAGATATCGTCGAGATCGAACATTCCGAATCCGCTCCTCGACGCGAAGTACCCGGATATCCTGAGCGCCAAACCGCGCAGGCTCTCCGCCTCCACCCCGCTTCCGGCATCCCCGAGCGAATCCGATACGTACCTGTCGATAACGCCCGGGAGCGCACGGCTCAGATCGTTCACGATTCTCGTTTCCGGCCGATCGCCCGGACCGGCTTCCCCGTCCGGCCCTGAGCCGGCGATGTCAGACATATGACGGCTGATGAATTTGTCACAGTAATAGCGCGCATCGTCGTGATCCTGCTCTTTCCCGGAATATGCAGCGAAGCCGGTAGGCTTTTCTCCAGCGGCACTGCTCAGGTTTGTAACAGTCCCATCTGCGTCCGCGGTATTTTTATTCCCGAACGTGAGTATGAATTTTCCGCGGCCCCTCAGATACCCGAGCTCGTACAGCTCTTCGGGCCCGAGCCCGTCCAGTATCAGCACGCCGAGCACGCATTCCCCGGCAAGCTCTTCGAAACGCTCGATGTAATGTCCGTTTAAAAAGGTGAAATCGGAGAGGAGGTCTAGACGTATGCCCGTTCGGAGGAGACAGTCGCGGAGCTGGTCGAGGATTGCGCGCGGGATTCCGCCGCTCCCTTTCGCTCCGTCCAGCACGACGCAGGAGAATTCGCAGTCATTGCCTATGAGCCGCGCCGATACCCTTACCCTTCCTGACCCGGAAACAGTTACGCCCGACATATCCCTTTATCCTCTTACGACCACCCGGAAACGGTGCGTCCTGAATTTCGAGCCGGACATACAGCCGTTTTCGGCATATCGGCAAACATTCCCGGTGAGGATTTACGGACTACGCAACGCCGTATAAGCAGGTTAGGCCTGAAGCTAGACGTACAGTTAAGGAGTAAGAACTAAGGCATATCCCGACTTCGGCGGCCCAGCCGCCATCATGCTCATACCCGGAGCATTCAGGCCTGTGGCTTTGCGTCCCACCCTTTCGAATGGTTTGCCTTTTCGGTCATGGAAATTTATGACCCCATCTTTTCAAACTCTATATCGTAATCGGTTTAATGTCAATATAATTTCAATAATGTTTGCGCCTTAGACAGTAAAGACAAACTAAGAAAACCTCCGCGGCTGATGGGTTATATCCCTGCCTCACATGTACCCGGAGGCCAGGTCCAATCCGCGATGTATCGAGACATGACGCGCACCCCCGGCGTGTCAATTGAGTTCCTTGTAGCATTGACCGCAAAACCTGGCCCCCTCCTCTATCTCGGCCCCGCAGTCGCAGAACGCGGCAACCCTGGGCCTGGCGAGGGCCTTGACGCTCCCGAGGGCCTTCCGGGCGTTCAGATGGACGAGATTCAGATCCTCCCGCCACCCCTCGATCTCGGATTCTATTCTATCTATATCCGCACACCTGGCGGCCACGGTATCCTCGACGATTTTCCCAGTGTGCGTGAAGGTCCTGTAGACCGAGGCGCCCATATCGTAGACAGCGTCCCTCCTCCTGCGCTCGAGCTGCCTGATTGTATTTTTGATCTTAAGCGTGTCGTATGCCTCTTTCGATCTTATATTAATCACCCTGAGGCCCTTGTTTATGCCGTCTTTGAACATCGTCAGTAAATCCCGATCATCCCTTTCGTAGGACATCTTTATCGCTCCTCTCTCTAGCTTTGCCCCCTGATTCTCCCCCTGCGAAGAAATAATACTCGATTTAGAAGGCCTTATAAACGATTATTCGATTATCGGAACCAGCGGAGCGTCCGGACGGGTTGACCGCCGCCGGGCCCCTGCGAATAATCATTGACTGCCGGAAGACATAGGATACTATTTTAGGAGCCAGTAAACTCGATAGAGGCTATAGGAGTGTCAGGGATACCTCTTTTTGTCTGCACCGCACAGCCTGCAGTCCCCGATAGTAAGGGGAACATACGGCCCGCCCGAAAAAATAACGTTCATACCGAGGGAGATGTTTAATGAGCTTGCCATACAGTTGCAGTCACACAGAAAAGCGAAGCGCGGATACTTCGGATACCCCCCGACCGCGGCCCGCCCGCATAATGCTGCTCGCTATATCAATCGCAGCGGCATGCCTTTTCACTCCTTCGGGTTACGCATCCGAGAAAATGCCCGCGATCGAGATCGAACCGGCGGCCGTTTTCGAACCATGGCAGGTTGAGGGACTCAGCCGGGCACTGAAAGACCCGGATCCCAAGGTCAGGATAGAAGCGATAAACGAGCTTGCAAAGTCGAAGAAAAGGAGCGATATGCCGGGACTCCCGCAGCTCCTCAAGGACGAAAACCCGCAAATACGGAGGGCCGCTTTGACGGCTGCGGGCGGGATGGGAGAGTCTTCGAGGGACCTGATCCCCGTAATCATGAAAAGCCTGACCGACGAAGACCCCAACATCCGCTACACTGCGCTCCAGGCGCTCGGGAACATAGGCGGTCTCAGCCCTGAGCAGGTGGAGGCGGCGGTGCCGCTCCTAAGCGATGGCAGCAGCAAGGTGAGTATGGCCGCAGTCGAGCTGCTTTCGAAAAACCCGAAAGCAGCCGAACAGCAGATACCCGCAATAGTGAAACTGCTGAGTGACACAAACCCGTCTGCGAGGTCCGGGGCGCTGGAGGTACTCGGGCACCTTGGTCCCGCGGGAGCCGCCGAGAGCGCCGGTATCGCGAAACTCCTTAATGATGAAGACGTGGACGTCGTCATGAGAGCGGCCGCTGCCCTGGGCGCGTTCGGGAAAGTATCTGCGGATTACGCAGACGAGCTCACAGGTCTGCTTAAGAGAAAGAACGTATACGTTAGAACCAGCGCTTTGAAGGCGCTCGGCAGCATAGGCGACATACCGAAGGATTCGAGGCTCGTCGTCGTAGAGCTTTTGAAAGATAAAAACAGCAGGGTCAGGGACCAGGCCGCGGCGACGATAGGCAAGACGGCGATAGGGCAGAGCGACACCATAGACGCTGTCGTGTATTTGCTTAAAGACATCGACTCCAATGCGAGGCTCGGAGCACTCGCCGCGCTCGGCGAACTGGGAACGAACGCAAAGGACAAGGCCCCTCGGGTTGCCGAGCGCCTCAACGACCCCTACCCCGAAGTGCGCATTGCGGCGATGAACACACTGAGCGAAATGGGGGACGCCGGAAAAACTTATGCCCCGAAAATCCTGAAGCAGGTGACAAGCACCAATGAGGCGGTCAGGTATCACGCGATCTTCGTTTCAAGAGAGATGGCCGGAGGCGGGTCGGAGATTACGGACACATTAATCGGATTACTCGATGGCCCATATAAAATAATAAGAGCCAACGCAGCGCTGGCGCTCGCCTCTATAGGTGAATTCACGGAATCCCAGTCAGAGGAGATCGTGGGATTACTGAAGAAGAAGCAAATTAAGTTCCGCGGTACTGGGATATTTCTTTTCAGGGAGCTCGGAGAAAAGGGGAGGCCCATGGCCCCCGCCGTGGCGGCGCTCCTGAAGGACCGAAACCCGGCCATAAGGTCGTCGGCGCTCGAAGCCCTGGGGGAGATTGGTCCAGGCGCCGACGCTCAGGTGGCTGAAATCGCTCCTCTCCTGAAAGACCCGGACGAGATCGTCCGCGCAGAAGCCGCATGGGCGCTCGGTCAGATAGGGCCGCCAGCCGAATCCTACATACCCGAGATAGCCGCGATGTTGAAAGACGAATCGGAAAAGGTGAGGATCAACGCCGTCGACGCCCTGCTCGGCCTCGGCGAGCCCGCGAGGAAATATAATGCAGATGTGGCGGCGCTCCTCAACGATAAGAGCGAAAGGGTTCAGCTGATTACAGCTACCGCGCTCGGCAGGATGGGCGCGTCCGCATCAGACCAGGCCCCCGGACTCGGCGAATTCATAAGAGCCAGGAATGACAGTAAACCGGAGAATACGAACAGCGTGCTCGCAGCGCTCGAAGCGTTAGGGAATATGGGGCATGCGGCGAGCGGCGAGGCGGACGCTGCCGCGGAAACGCTCAGAAACAAGAGGATAGTAATCCGCATCAAAGCAAGACAGGCTCTCTGGAATATGAGCCCGCTCGACAAGACCGCCGTGCTTATGGTTCTAGGCTCCACATACAAATACCCGCAGGAGTCGGACAAGGTCCGCCTGCTCGCACACTACGCAAGCGGCGGTGACGAGGAGTCCGAGATGCTTATCAAATGGATCGGAACGGATGCTGCGGAAATACCGGCCTCGATCAACGGCAAGGAAAGCGCGGCGCTGCTCGGCATCTATCTCGACAACTGGGATTTCACCGCGGATCGGAAGAACATGAGGGACGATTTCGCCAAGCGGATTTCCGAGATAACCGAATCAGGGAAATGGACGAAGAAGGACATCCCGTTACTGAAACAAGCGGAGGAAACCCTGAAAGCCTCAGGCAAGTACGAAAGCCAAGCGAATACCGTAAATCAGAGAATAGTGAAACTGCAGGGCTGAGGCCCGGGCCTCGGGCCTTTCCCGGTGCATAAGCTCGGGCATGGAAACACGAGGCCTTTTTCAGGTATGATTACCCCCCTTAACGAATGAGGCGTTACCTCACGGCCCGGAAAATCCGGTTACGCACGCGTGGATTCATAACCTTAGTCAATAAAGAGAGACGAAATGTTCGGGAAAAAGATATTCTACGGCTGGTATATCGTCGCAGCCTCACTTTTTATTATCATCCTGGACGGCCTCCTCCTCTACTCATTCGGAGTGTTTCTTCCATACCTTAACGAAGACTTCGGGCTCACCCGCGCCGCGGGCTCGTCGCTCTTCTCTTTCAGGTCCCTGGTACAGGCCCCCGCTTTCATACTCGCGGGCAGGCTGATCGACAGGTTCGACCCGAGGGCGGTGATACTCGGCGGCGGCCTGATCGCTGCCCTCGGGATGTTCATGTCCGGCGTCGCGGAAACGACATGGCAGCTCTATATTTCATACGGATTTTTCGTCGGTCTCGGAGACGCGGTCCTGTATATAACGTGCGTCGCCCTCGTAAGCAGGTGGTTCGCAAAAAAGAGGGCGCTCGCGATCGGGATTATAACGACGGGCGTGCCGCTCAGCGGGCTCATAACCAACCCGCTCACGGCGTGGCTCATAAACGGGTTCGGGGTGAGGAACGCCCTCTTCGCTCTAGGCGTGCTGATGACGACGGTGATAATGACCGCATTCGTGCTGAGGGCGCGGCCCGCGGATATGAACCTCAGGCCCTACGGCGATGAGGACAACGGTAAGGACGAGAGGCCGGGCGGCGCCGCAGGCATCCCGGCGGACAAGGGCGACTGGACCGCCCTCGAAGCGATATCGACGCCTAACTACTGGCTTATGTACTCGATGTACTTCCTCGGGTTCACCACGTTCCTTATTATCGTAACCCAGTTCTACAACTTCGAGATAGACCTGAAGGTCGCCGCTTTGGCGGCGGCGGGCCCGCCCGCGGCGATCGGGCTCGGGAGCATAATCGGCAGGACCCTACTTTCGTCCATACTCGCCGAGGTGCTCGAGTATAGAAAAGTCCTGCTCATATGCTTCTTCGCTCAGGGGAGTTCCATAATACTGCTCCTCGTCTTCGACCACATCTGGGCGTTCTACATTTTCGGGTTCCTGTTCGGCTTCTTCTACAGCGCCTGGGTGCCCATCTTTCCCACGCTGCTTGGAAAGTTTTTCGGACTGCGCTCGCTCGGCACCATATACGGGATTTTCGGGACTTCCTACTCCATAGCAGCGATCGGAGGACCGATCCTCGCTGGATACGTCCACGACATCACGGGGACATATGTTTACCCGTTCGTGTTCACGATAATCTGCTGCTACCTTGCGGCAGCGGGCGCCTTTTTTATGAAGGCCCCCGTCCGCAAAACGGCATGAGCCCGCTCCCGCCGGGCAAGGCGTGCGGACTTCTTCCAATGAAAGCTCTGGTCTTATATAATTGCCAGAGTAATATCCGGAGTTAAATTTGAAAGAGGGAGTGTCGGGATTGAGCGGAGACACGGTCCGGTTCATCAGATCAGAAGGCGTCGGTTTGTTGACGGAGCTCAACAGGGAGCTCTTCCTCAATTTCTCCGGCAGAAAGATTAAGACCCGCATAAAGTATATCTATGGCTCGCATAGAGAGCTCCTAGAGCCCGAGAGCTATTTATCGTACAGAGAACCCGCCTGCGGAGACGAGGAAGAGAGAGCGAGGCAGAGGCTCATTTCCTCATTCCTGGCCGGGGCCATTCTCGGAGGAAAGACCTCCGGGCCCACAGACATGATGCTCGCGCTCGAAGCGGGCGCCGAGTTCCGCGCGGGCGGAAAGAATCTGACGCTCCGCTCCGCAAAAGCCGCCTTATTATCCGAGCCGAAAAAACACAAAAGGGACGAGATCGCGATCGTGGACCCGGAAATCTTATCAGAGCTCAACACCCTCTGCCGGAGGAAGCTCGGGATAATGACGGAATGCGCGGAGTCCCTCGGCTTCGGAAGTTATGGGGAGCTCCTGGATGCGGCTTTCGGTACCGGGATTATGCGCCTCGGAGAGGAGGCGAAGAGGTTCCTCACCGATACCGATTACATAGCCCGGGATATGCTCGGGTGGCACTTCATAAAAAAGATGGAGCTCCCGCTAAAGGACGCCTCCGTATATGATATGACGTTCTTATTCAACTCGGCTGAGCTGCGAGGGTATTTCCCGAATATCGAACCCGCTGTCCTATCGAGGACCTTTCTCGAAGGCATGGCGCTATCACCGGCCCGCGAGCTGAGCTCCGACACGGAGAAGAGAGCCGGGAAGGAGACGGACGGCTTTTCGCTTCCGCTGAACCCGCCTTTTGAAACCGCTATCTCAATTTATCCCGCAGGCGGTATCCACGATTACGAATCGTTTCTCAGGTGTCTCGGTCACTCGCTATGCTTCTGTCATACGGACCCGGACGACGATTTCGAATTCGTATTCCTGAGAGACGGGGCGCTCACAGACCTCTTCTCCGGGCTATTCGGGGGTCTCGTCTGCGAGCCAAGATGGTTGAGGAGGCATTTAAAAATAGACGCTGACGGGGATTTCCTCGATTTCGTCCGTCTAAGGCGGCTCATGACGGCGAGGCTCGACGCGGGGCGAGCACTCTATGCAGGTGAGCTCTTCGGAATCGGAGACCCTCGTGATTTGCCCGAAATATTCACAGAAATCATGAACGGCGCGGCGCAATGCGAAGCCGACGGACGGAATTACATCGCCGAATTCCTCTCTCCGCTCTCCTCTCCTTTCAGGTTTAAAGCCGCGCTTGCCGGGCCCGGACTCCGTCGATTCATGACGGAATCGTTCGACGAGGAATGGTGGAGGACCGGGGGCGCGGGGGATTTCCTCAAGGGCGTCTGGTCGGAAGGAGGGAGGATAACCGCGGGCTCGCTTTTAAAGAGATGCGGCATTGAAGACCAGGGATCGAAAGCGCTCGTCAGGGATTTCGAAGCGGTGCTCCGTTAAATCAATTCAGGGGATGAAACCGGGTTTCCGGTCAGGGAAAAGCCGCGTCGATCTTTTTCTGAAGCTCGATCATGGGCTGCTGGCTCACCTTTATCGCCCCTCCAAGACTGCGGTCGATGTCCGCGATCAGATATATGACCGCCGAGAATGTCAGCGCCAGTAGAATTGTGAGAATGAGGTTCCTGCCGCCCGTGATTCCGAACTGATAACCTACCGCACCCATGGTAAGAACGGTCACAAAAATCAGTGCATACCAAATGACTGTGGGAATTCGATACATCAGGGCTACGGTTATTCTCTTCGTATGAAAGTCTATTACCTCGTTGAGCGACTCGATATAAGATGACGTAATCTCCTGGTTTGGGGTATTCGCCACCGCCTCCACTGAACGGGCCCAGAGCTTGTCCTGTATCTCGGCAGACTCGGTTATCAACTCAGGAAGCCTCTCAGGTTCCTTTACCCACGCGGTTCTTATATCCACATATTCGCGGAAGAGCTTCCGTATTTCCGTGCGGTAGGGCTCCACCAGAAAATCCGTCCGCAGGAACGCCGTCCCTATCGCATTTACCTCATCGAGGAGAAGCTGCTTCCTCGTGTCGAAACGGGAAGCAGTTATCCCGAACGTGAAAGCCAGCAGGAACGCGAGCAGGCCCAGCGTCGCTCCAACGACGGCGCCGATCGGCGCCTCCCCCTGCCCGTCGGCGTGCCTCTTGTGATAGGTGCCGAACCTGAAGCCTAGAAAAATAGATAGGAAGACAATCAGAAACGACCCAATAAATACGGCCCATAGCGGTATAACAGGCATTAACGTTTTTATATCCATTTCAAAACCTCGTGCTTGAACTGATAAGAGACGTCTGGATTCTTGAGAGCCTGTCGATGTATCTATTCAGTAAGCGTCTTTTTATTACTCATGCAGACCGAACCTCACGGGTTCAGTATCACCTTTCCGAACTGGCTCCTGTCTTCTAACATCTTCTGCGCCGCGGCAGCTTCGGAGAGCGGGAACCTCTTGTCTATCACGGGCGAGAGCCTCCCGAGCGAAACGAGGTTGATGACGTTTATAAGGTTGCCCCTCGGGGCGTTAAACACCGTGACGCCGAGAACGGACAGGTCTTTGACTATGACCGGGCCGAAATTGAACGTAGTCTGTCCCCCGCCGACTACACCGATAAGAAGGAGCCGGCCCTTCATCTTGAGCGACTTGAGGTTGTTCTCCCAGACTGATGCGCCTATCTGGTCGAAAATCAGGTCCACCCCTTTGTTGTCAGTTATCTTCTTCACCTCTTCCGAGAAGTCGGTCGTGTTGTAGTTGATCGTGGCGTCCGCGCCGAGCTTCCGCACCTTCTCCAGTTTTTCGTCGCTCCCCGCGGTCGCGATAACAAAGGCTCCGCCCTCCTTCGCGATCTGGACGGCGGCGCTCCCGGTCCCGCTCCCGGCCGCGTGGACGAGCACCGTCTCTCCGCTCTGCATCCCGCCCCTGTCGAAGAGCCCGTACCACGCCGTCACGTAGCATATCGGGAGCGC
Source organism: Thermodesulfobacteriota bacterium (assembly GCA_035455615.1). Taxonomy (GTDB): domain Bacteria; phylum Desulfobacterota_D; class UBA1144; order Nemesobacterales; family UBA2774; genus 2-12-FULL-53-21. The sequence goes on along the minus strand of DATIET010000269.1, from coordinate 11,578 downwards.
CGATGCGTCGTCATAGGACACTTCGTCCGGTATCGGGACAGCGTTTGCCGCGGGGACTTTCACGTACTCCGCAAACCCCCCGTAGAAATTGACTCCGATCACCATGGGGCCTTTCGGGGTCTTCACGGTCGGGTCTATGACGACGCGCGTGCCTGGGAAGAGGTCCTTTACGTTCTTGCCGGCTCTCTCCACGTCGCCCGCGATATCGACGCCGCCTATGTGCGGGAGGTCGACGGGACGGGGCGATTTGCCGGACCTGAGTCTCAAGTCAAGATGGTTTAAAGACGCGGCTTTGACCCTTACGAGGACTTCATCGTCCCCGAGCTCGGGCTCAGGCACGTCTTCGTACTTGAGCACATCCACTTCCCCAAACTCGTGATAACGGATCGCTTTCATGATCACACTCCTTTGTGTGCAGTTATTTTATTACTCTCAAGTTCATTTTACTACAAGCAGTGAATAATTGTAGCACAAATCGCCTGACCGGGTTTCGCAGCGTTTATTGAACATGCAGGTATAATGAGGTAGCCTTTCTCATGACGGTCAGGCGGGGTTATGTTCGGAATAGGAACGAGCGAAATATTAATAATACTCCTCATCGCGCTGCTCGTGCTGGGGCCTAACGAGATACCGAAGCTCGCTAAGACCCTCGGCAGGGGAATGCGCGAGCTCGAGAGGGCCAAGAACGAGCTCAAGGACTCCATACAGTTCGAGATAGACGAAAAAGAAACCCGCGAGGCGAAAGCACCCGAAAAGACGGAAAACGAAGAGTCCACGGAAGACAAAGAGGAAGAAGAAAACAGCTCGATCAAAAACCCCACCAGCAATTCGCCTGTGTGATCAGAACGCCTGCCCTATGCTTATAAAGAACTGAACCCTCCTTATGCCTGGCTCCGGGTTGAGCGCATAACCCACGTCGAACCTTACCGGCCCGATTATAGTGTCATACCTGAGCCCCACGCCGGGGGCGTACTTAAGGCCCCCCAGGGGGAAGCTCCACTCGTCGGCGAATACGTTACCGTAGTCGAAGAACACGACCCCGCCGAATTCCCCGTAGATCGGATACCTGACCTCGAAGCTGCCCACGAGGAGAGAGTTGCCTCCGAGCGGGTCCCCCCCGTCGCTTAGCGGACCGAGCTTCTGGAAAGGGAAGCCCCTCATGCTGGTGCTGCCCCCCGCAAAGAACCTCTTGAATATAGGTATGTCGAATGTGCCTGTGTTGCCGAAAGGCTGAATCACTCCCATCGTTATCTTCTTCGCAAGGATCATCTTGTATAATTTTTTATACCCTCTCAACTCGACCGTGCCCTTCAGGTAATTCACGTCAGAGAGGAGGGCCCGGAACGAGGACTCGAGCCCCGTTGAGACGACGAAACCGCGCGTGGGGTTAAGTATGTTGTCCGTGGTGTCCCGCTCGATCCCGGTATTGAAGAATGTGAGGAAGAAATTTTCCCTGCTCTCTTCCTCCGGGGTCCTCCTCGCGCTCTTCTGGACCCTCGAGAACTGTACGTTGAATGAGCCGAAGGACGAGTAGTATTGAGCAAAGTCCTTCTGGAGCTCGGCCGTAGCGAGGAAGCTTTCGCCCTCGAAGCTCGGTACGTCGTCCCTCTGGAAATTGAGAGCGCCCGTGAGACTCGAATCCCTGCCCAATATAAACGGCTGTATGACGCTCGTCTCGAGCCTCTGGGTAATGAAAGAGGCCTTACCCGCGACTTCGAGCCTCCGTCCCCCGCCGAAGAAATTTCTCTTCGTCCAGATCACCTGCCCCCTCAGCTTGTCTTCGGTGCCGAAACCGACACCGAATTTCACCGACCCCTGTTTTCTTTCTTTCACGACTATTTTCATGTCGGCGATCCTCGAAGCCTCGTCGTATACGGGGTCGATCACGACCGACCTGAACAAGCCCAGCTGGAATATATTGGCCTGCGTTTCGTTTATCTTGGTCAATGAATACTCTTCGCCCTGCTTGAAAACCGCTTCCCTCGAAATGATATAACTCTTCACCTGCTCGTTCCCCTCGACGGCGACCGTTCCGAACCTGTAGATGGAGCCCGGTTTGACGACGAAAGTCGCCTTCGCCCATTTCTCCTTCCTGTTTACGAGGGCCTCGCCCTCTATTTCAGCCTTGGGGTAGCCCTTCTCGGAGAGTATCTCCGTGATCGCCCCCTTGGTCTGCTGGTATCCGTTAGGAGAGAAATTCTTATCCACTTTGAGCGGCACGGCTTTTTCTATTTCCTTTTTTATGTCGTCGCTCAGGTCCCCCTCGTACTCGAGGCTGAGCTCCGTGAGTATTATCGGCTCCCCCTCCGTTATGTTGATCGTTATCTCGACCCTAGTGTTGTCTTTATTGAACTTGAGCTCGTAAGAGGCCTGGGCGTCGTAATAACCCTGGTTCGCATAGAGCCTCTTTATCCTGATCATGTCATCCTTCAGCACCTCTTCGTTGAACTCGGGCTTCTTCACCCAGAACTTGATGGAAGGGAAACCAGTCCCTATGCTCTGCTCTATATCCTGCTTGGTGAGGACTTTCGCCCCCTTGATTTTTATCTTGGAAATGCGGACGACCGGCTCAGCGGCTTCTTCGCTCCCGGCGCTCGGCGCTCCCTTATCTTTTTCCTGACAGAATGTAACGACCGGTGCATGAATTATTGATACATATATGAGCAGGTATGAAAAAGATAAAAAGATATATTTTTTCATTTAGAGGGCAAAGGTAACTCTTTCCGTTGAAGTCAAGAAAAACCAAATTTCTATTATGCTGAGCTACTGCTATTATGCAAGAGAATACCATAAATTGCATCCCGTTATCTCAAAATAACGGCGGAATGACTTCCCGAATTCGTGAGAGGTGTTGACAATGAAGCACGCTAGTCATTATAATGATTTGGGGTTCGAATTAACGATCGATTTAAATCCTTCGCTCCGACAAATCACAATGGAAAACCTTGGCGGCCTCTTCAATCCCAGCTCACCCGAAATGGAGGCGATGGCCGGTTTAACCTACTATACGATAGCCATAACCGTAGTGATACTCGGCATCATCGTCATTGCAGTCGCGTACATAATCATCCGGTACAGAAAGAAGCCGGGCGACGACAGCGAGCCCTATCAGGATTTCGGCAACATAAAGCTCGAAATAGTCTGGACAGCGATACCGATAGCGATGGTCGCTGTGCTTTTCCTTCTTACGTGCAGCACTATGAAAACAGTGGACCCCCCGGCCGGAGACAGGGAGCCCGACCTGGTCATAATAGGCCATCAGTGGTGGTGGGAGATTCGGTATCCGTCTTCAGGTGTATCGACCTCAAACGAGATACACATACCGGCAGGGGAAAAAATGCTCGTCCGTCTCGAATCCATAGACGTGATACACGACTTCTGGGTGCCCGAGCTCGGGAGAAAAATAGACCTCGTCCCGGGACACCCCAACTACATCTGGCTTGTGGCGGGAAAGCCCGGCGTGTACCTCGGCGCCTGCGCCGAGTTCTGCGGCGAACAGCACGCCAACATGCGTATACGCGTCGTCGCGGAGCCGGAGGATGAATTCAATAAATGGCAGGACGAGCAGCTCGCCATACCCCGCACTCCGACCGAGGGAATAGCCGGGGAGGGGGCGAAGCTCTTCCAGACGATGGCCTGCATGAACTGCCATACGATACGCGGGACGGCAGCGGCAGCGAGGGTCGGGCCCGATCTGACCCATCTCGCCGACCGCGCTACTATAGGCGCCGGGGTGCTAACGAATACGCCCGAGAACCTGGCCAAATGGCTCGCCAACCCCCAGAGGTATAAACAGGGGGCTTTCATGCCCAACATGAAGCTCTCGGATTCGGAAGTGAAATCCATAGTCGCATACCTGGAGGCGCTGGATGAGCAGTAGAATCCCCCTCGTGCCGGAGAATACCGTACCCCTGCCTTCGCTAAAGGCGAATAACGGGCTACTCAGCTGGGTCTCTTCCGTAGACCACAAGCAGATAGGGATCATGTACCTCATCATAACACTCATCTATTTCCTTCTGGGAGGCGTCGAAGCGCTCCTTATACGAGTACAGCTCGCTCACCCCGGAAACGATTTCCTTACGCCCGAGCTATATAACCAGCTTTTTACGATGCACGGCACCACGATGATATTTTTCGTCGTCATGCCGTTCCTCATCGGGGTGGGCGTTTACCTCCTCCCTCTCATGATAGGCGCGCGCGACATGGCCTTCCCACGTCTGAACGCGCTCAGCTTCTGGCTCTTTTTCTTTGGCGGCATACTGCTTTACTACAGTTTTTTCACGCAGAGCGGCGCGCCGGACGTCGGCTGGTTCGCGTACGCCCCGTTAAGTGAAAAGCCTTTCTCTCTCAACAAGGGGCCAACTTACTGGGCGCTCGGCCTCCTCGCTTCAGGAATAGGCTCGGTCGCCTCGGGGCTCAACAACGTCGTCACGATACTGACTATGAGGACCCCGGGAATGACGATGCGCAGGATACCCCTTTTCGTGTGGATGATGCTTGTCACGTCGCTCCTCCTCGTATTCGTGATACCCATAATCACCGCAGCTTTCGCCATGATGCTCCTCGACAGCATCCTGGGCGCGACCTTCTTCACCCCAGCGCACGGCGGCTCGGCCATACTCTGGCAGCACTTCTTCTGGGGGTTCGGCCACCCAGAAGTCTACATATTAATACTCCCGGCTTTCGGGATCATCTCGGAGGTCATCCCGGTCTTCTCGAGGAAGCCCATCTACGGCTATGAGTTCGTCGCCGCGTCTACCGTGGCTATAGGGCTCTTGAGCCTTGGCGTATGGGCGCACCACATGTTCGCCGTAGGGCTCGGCAACGTAACGAACGCATTTTTCTCCCTCGCGAGCATGCTTATCGCCATACCGACCGGAGTCAAGGTGCTCAACTGGGTGGCGACCATGTGGGGCGGAAGGATAAATTTCGCGACCCCGATGCTCTTCGGCACGGCGTTCATAATAGAGTTCGTGATTGGCGGCCTCACGGGCGTCGCAATCGCATCTGTGCCCATAGACTGGGTCGTGACGGACAGCTACTTCATAGTAGCTCATTTCCATTACGCCATCTTCGGCGGCTCTGTCTTCGCCATATTCGCGGGCGTTTATTACTGGTTCCCCAAGTTCACGGGACGGATGCTCTCGGAGACCCTCGGCAAATGGCACTTCTGGCTCACGGTGATCGGATTCAACATGACGTTCTTCATACAGCATTTCCTGGGAGTGATGGGCATGCCCAGGCGCACTTATACGTACTACGACATGCCCTACTGGGGTCCGATGAACCTCATATCCACTATAGGGGCGATGATCCTGGGGCTGTCGGTCATAGTCTTCGTATGGAATATCCTCGTGAGTCTCAGGCACGGGAAGCCCGCCGGGGATAACCCCTGGAATGCGTGGACTCTCGAATGGGCCACCACATCGCCGCCTGCAGTGGAGAATTTCGAGCTCGTCCCGCCGGTCAGGGGCAGGCGTCCGCTCTGGGACCTCGCCCACCCGGATATGCCGGACGAGCCCGATGCGAAGATCGTTTAGGAGAAGTATGTATGGCGAATAACAAAATGCTCGTCGGTTTTTTCATAGCCTCGGAATCGATATTCTTTCTGATGCTTATACTCGCCTACGTAAACTTCCACGGCTCCGTAACCTCGGGCCCTACGGCTGTAAACAGCCTGAACCCCGTAGTTACGGGCATATTCAGCCTGTTCCTTTTCGCGAGCAGCTTCACTATATGGCTTGCGGGTAAAAGCCTGAGAGAGAAAAACCACTTCATGCTCAAGGTCTGGATACTGGCGACGATCGCTTTAGGCGCGGTCTTCATATTCGGGCAGGGCCTCGAATGGAGCGGTCTCATAGACAAGAACATAACAATCAGCCGGAACGTATTCGGCACGACTTTCTTCACTCTCACCGGGTTCCATGGTTTTCACGTATGCGTGGGCCTGATTATGCTTTCGCTCCTCCTCGGGCTCGCACTCGCGGGGGACTTCAAAGGGCCGAAATCAGACGCCGTCGAGTGCATCTCGCTTTACTGGCACTTCGTCGACGGCGTGTGGGTAGTGGTATTTTCCGTGATTTATCTATGGGCGTTCTTATGATAGCTATTTTATCAAATATTTTGGAGAGGGCGCTATGAGCGTATCACAATTTTTAGGCACGGCATGGTCGTTTGAACCCTGGGCGGTTATTTTCGCACTGGCGCTTATTGCGTCTTACGCTGTCATGCCCGGGTCCAGGCTCGACAGAAAGTCCCTGATGTTCGCTTCGGGGATTTTGCTCATGGTACTGGCCCTTACATCCCCGCTCGACTATCTCGGGCGGAATTACCTTTTCAGCGCCCACATGGTCCAGCACATACTCCTCCTCCTGGTAATTCCTCTAATGCTTCACTCGGGGATACCGGAAACGGCTGCGGAAAAATCGTTGACGCTGCCTATAGCGGGCAGGGTAATCAGATTCCTGGGAAACCCTGTACCGGCATGGCTGCTCGGCGTGGGATCGATGTGGGTCTGGCACATGCCGCCGCTCCACGATACCGTCATGAAGAGCGAGAACCTTTACATCGCGCAGCAAATAAGCTTCGTGCTTACCGGCGTTATATTCTGGTGGCCAGTATTCGCCCCGGTCAAGAGTGCGAGGCTCGCGCCCCTCGCGGCTACTCTCTATCTTGCCTCAGCCTGCCTCGGCTGCACTATACTCGGCATGCTCATCACATTCGCCGGAGCTGGGCTTTACCCCGCGTACGCAAACCCGGCTGACCCGGCGGGGATACTGTCTTATTTGAGGAACGACCTCTGCATCACGCCCGGGGTGGACCAGCAGATAGGCGGCCTTACGATGTGGGTGCCCGGATGCCTCATATACCTTGCCGCGAGCATTGTAACGATCGCACGGTGGTACGCGGCCCCGGAAACAGACGCAGCCGGTATTCGCGTCGGGGCAAATCCGCTCGCGAAAGCGGGATTTACGACGGGGATTAAACGATCATGACGGAAATAAAACATAAAGGGACGGAGGAGAGAGAATGAGCACGGGAAGCGAGTTTCAGGCGCCGAAATCGGCTTCGCCAGCAGTCGATTACGGGACTTCGGGCGGGACGATCAATTTCCAGGCCATGGAGGCTGAGGCTTTAAAGAAAGGCATACCACCCGGCTGGCACAGGCCGCTCCCTGAAAAGCTGCCGTCACCCGGTTACTGGCCCGCAATCATGGCGCTCGGGATCACGTTCATGCTCTGGGGGCTCGCCGTCGGTTTTAACGAAGTCGTGAGTACCATCATAATAATTTTCTTCATAGGATTCGTGCTGTTCATAGGAGCGCTTTCAGGATGGATAGGAGACATGAGACATGAGCGAAAAGACTGGAACGGGTGACTGCACAAGAAGACAGTTCTTCATGCACGTGAGCATAGCTTTAGGGAGCATAGCCGCGGTACTCGTGGGTATCCCTATAGTGGGCTCCATACTCGCCCCTATAATAAAGAAGCCAAAGCCCGAATGGAGAGTGGTTGGTACGGTGGACGGCTTCAAGGTCGGAGGAGACTACGTGAAGGTCGACTACGTGAACACTTCTCCGCTGCCCTGGGCAGGGGTGACGGCGCAGTCGGCGGCATGGCTAAGGAGGGAGAGCGAGGATAAATTCATCGCTTTTTCCGTAAACTGTGCGCACCTTGGCTGCCCCGTAAGATGGATAGAGGGTGCGAAGCTCTTTATGTGCCCCTGTCACGGCGGGGTATATTACGAAGACGGTTCCGTCGCCGCCGGGCCGCCGCCTCGGGGCCTCTATCAGTACCCGGTAAGGGTAAATAACGGACAGGTCGAAATACTGGCGAGCCCTATACCGATAACGACCGTATGAAAACTATAACGATCACCTCGAGAATAAACCTGAATACGGGGTACAGCAGATGAATTTTCTCAAGCGCACATGGCTCTGGTTTGACGACCGCACCGGCCTCTCGGGCGCCATAGGGCCGATAGCCAGACACGCCGTCCCCCCGAACACCGCGACGTGGTTCTACGTATTCGGGAGCGCCACGCTGTTCACGTTCATGCTCCAGGTGGCTACAGGCGTAACGCTCGCATTCATATACGTCCCCTCCTCAGGCGAGGCGTACCAGAGCCTCCAGTACATCACCACCCAGACTACCTTCGGAAGGATAGTAAGGGGTATGCACAACTGGGGCGCTTCGGCGATGATACTCCTCGTAGGCATACATATGATCCAGGTCTATCTCACCGCGGCCTACAAGTTCCCGAGGGAAATGAACTGGATATCGGGTGTTGTCCTCCTGGCGCTCACCATAGTTATGGGATTCACCGGGCAGGTAGTGAGGTGGGACCAGACGGCCGTGTGGTCGACGATAGTGGCCGCCGAGCAGGCGGGGCGCGTGCCTCTCCTTGGGGAGTGGCTCGCCGACTTCATACTCGGAGGCGACACGGTCGGGGGCACGACTCTCAGCCGTATGTTCGCCTACCACGTATTCCTCATACCGGCGCTTCTTTTCGTCTTCATAGGATTTCACCTCTACCTCGTGATTAAGAACGGTATCTCCGAGTTCCCGAGAGCGGGAGACCCTGTCGATCCCGCCAGCTATAGAGAGAAGTACGAGGCCATGGTCAAGCAGAAGGGTATCCCCTTCTGGCCCGACGCCGCCTGGAAGGACATGGTCTTCGGTTTTATAGTCATATGCACGATACTGGCGATAGCAATCATAATAGGGCCCCCGGAGCTGGGGCCTCCGCCCAACCCGTCCGACATCCACGCGCTCCCGGTGCCCGACTGGTACTTCGTATTTTATTTCGCGTTCCTGGCGCTCATGCCGCCAGAAATCGAGACGTACCTGATGGTGTTCGGGCCTCTCCTGGTGGGACTTCTGCTCTTCTGCCTCCCGTTCATCTCGAATAGAGGAGAGAGGAGCCCGCTCCGCCGTCCGTGGGCCGTCGCTATCGTGGCGCTCACTATTGCGACGATATCGGGGCTGTGGGCAATAGGAATAACGTCGCCCTGGTCCCCCCACTTCGACGCGAAGCCCCTAACAGCGGAGATAATAGGCGCTGACAGCGGGCCACTCTGGCGTGGGGGGATGAACTTTAACGACAAAGGCTGCCTGTACTGCCATACGATATCCGGGCACGGAGGGCTCAGGGGGCCCGACCTCACATACATAGGGGACAGACTGAGCGCGAACGAGCTCACGTGGAGGATTATGAACGGAGGACTGAACATGCCGGGCTTCGGAGGGACTCTCAACAACCAGGAGCTGAGCGACCTCGTCGAATTTCTATCTTCGAGAAAAAAGAAATGATCAGCGTTTGTCGGCAGCTTCCGACTAACGCACCCTCATCAGAAACTTGAGCTGTACTATGTCCTTCGGAAGGAATATGTCGAGAAACCAGTCTATCGCGACCCTTATCTTCCTGTCCCATCCCGGCAGCTTGCCGAGATAGATACAGCGCCAGAGCACCCAGGCGAAGAACCCGGAGAACTTGAGACCTTTTATCTCGGCGACCGCAGACCTGTGTCCGAGCGGGGCCAGCATGCCCTGCGTCTTGTATATAAAGGGCCTCCTGTCCCCCTCTTTCCCGTTAATTGAGGCCGCGACGTTGTAAGCGGTGCGCTTGCCCTCCCGGGTCGCGTGCTGAGCCGTCGGCGGATACGGCTTACCGGTGTGAGGGTCGGGTATCACTGCGCAGTCGCCGAGCGCCCAGACGCCCGGGAACCCGGGGACTTCCATATAGTCGTTTACCTCTATCCTCCCTTTCTTGTCAGCAAAGGGGAGCGCGGCGATAACCGGCTGAGGCGACGTGCCCGCGGCCCAGATAGCAGTGTGCGTTTCGATCTTTCCACCGTCCGCGGTCTCCACGGAATCAGGAGTGACTTTGGATATCCTCGTATTGAGGCGGAATTCCATCCCGCGTTTCTTGAGGAGCGCCATCCCGTAGTCAGCGAGCCCTTCGCTCATCTCGTGCATGATCCGGTCCCCGGGATCGATGACGACTACTTTGACCTCGTCAGATTTGACGTTCTTGTAGAACCTCCTGCTCGCGTCCACGTAATCGTTAAGCTCTGCCGCGACTTCTATGCCCGTATAGCCCCCGCCTACAACAGCGAACGTGAGGAGCCTCCTCCTTACGTCGTGGTCCCCTTCCAAGTCGGCCATTTCGAACATATCGATCACATGACTCCTGAGCTCCATCGCGTCGGCGAGGTTCTTGAGAGGAAATGAATACTCCTCCGCCCCTTCGACCCCGTGGAACCCGGTAATAGACCCCATAGCGAGAACGAGGTAGTCGTATCCGAGCGTGAAGTTTTCATTGTTGTCCGGCCGTCGGCACGAGACAGTTTTTTTAACGAGGTCTATGGAGTCGGCGATGAGCTCTTTAAACCCGGCTCTATTGAGACACTCCCTCAGCGGTATGACGATATTCTTGGCTTCGATGCTGCTCGATACCACCTCGGCGAGCATCGACGTGAATATGAGATAGTTGTTTTGGTTAATGAGGGTTATTTCGACGTCGTCTCTATGCTTGAAGATCTTTTCGAGGTTCTGGGCGACCTCGAGTCCCGCAAATCCTCCGCCCAGTATTAGCACACGGTTAGTAACGGTATCCGGCATCCGGCTCGATCCTCCTCATTGCAATGCTTTCGAGAGTAAGCTTATCACCACGGCACGGGAAGTAAAAGCAGCAATCATTCTCCCATGGAGCCGGACCCGGTGTAAACGAACGAATACGTCCCTCTCCTTAAGCAGCGGTGATGATAGACTCGGGAAGCCGCTGTCGTCGGATGCTCCAGGCACGCCTGAAAGGACTGCCCGGACAATTTCGTTTCAGTTGGATTTACTCTTTTCCCCGCCGCTTTCAACTCTGAGCGCCGCATAGACAGTAGTATCGGCCCTCTTTACCAGGATAAGTATCGTGCTGCCGGGTTTCGCATTCGAGACCGCCTGAGTGTACTGTTTCAGGTCGGTGATACCTTTTTTGTCGATCTCGAGAATTATATCGCCTGGCCTGAGCCCCGCGTCCTCAGCCGGGCTCCCGTCCGCGACTTCAGATATGATCACTCCCTTATCCACATCCAGATTGAACCTCCGGGCGATCTGCGGGTTAACCTCCTTCACGCTGAGACCGAGATGCTCTTGCGCCTTCTCCTCTTCCTCGGCAGGGATACCATCATCGGGAGCCTCCGCGAGCTTTACGGTCACGTCCCTCGGCTTCCCGTCGTGTATCAATTTAATATTGACCTCCGTACCGGGCTCGGCAACGGCCGCCATGGTAGTGAGGTCGGACACGTCGTCAACCTTTTTGCCCTCGAATTCCACGACTACGTCGCCCCTCTTTATCCCCGCTTTATCCGCCGGGCTCCCAGGAGTGACGTCGCTGACGAGCACCCCGTCGTCCTCGTTAAGGCTTAACCCCGAAGCGATTTCGGGAGTGAGCTCCTGAACGTAAACACCGAGCCATCCCCGGACCACTTTGCCTCCCCCTTTGAGCTGGCCGATTACGAACTCGGCCATCTTTATGGGAATCGCGAACCCGATCCCCTGCCCCTGAGCTACTATGGCGGTGTTCA